>JAOZPF010000166.1 GCA_029932895.1 Anaerolineae bacterium
GCAAAACTCATTCCTTCCATGAGATCGGCGCGGTAGAGGCGGACCGCTTCGGCCAGGTCGGCGAGGCGACCGCTCGCCAGCAAGGCCGCGCAATGCTCCGTGTCCGTCCGGCAGCGTTCCGAGGGCGAAAACTCGGCGGTGTGCCGTGTCACCTCCAGGCAGCCAGGCAGGAGGTGGGCCAGGTTGTGCAGCACGCGCCGCAGATTGCTCAGGGCGCGTGTCTCGCTTTTTTCTCCCCAGAAAAGCCCGGCTAGGTGGCGGCGGGCCACGGGCCGATGCTGCAAGGCCAAGTAACCCAGCAGCGCCAGCGCCTTTTCCGACTCGAAACCGTCGAGGGGAACGCCATCACGCTCCACTTGGACGAACCCAAAAAGGCGCACGTAGAACATATTTCATCCCCGTTCTCTCGTTGCCATTCTCCCGCAGGTTCGGGACCTGCGGGAGGATTGATGCCAGCGAACGATTTACGAACGTTTTGCCGGTAACTTGTCTATGATGGCACAAATCCCTGGAAACGCAAGTGGGGCAGCGATGCGCCCACACTCTCGATACGACCGCGTGTTTTTATTGCGCTGCTGGCAAGAGAACGGCGACCTGGCGAACAGCAGCCGGACGCATTGGTGTTTCCTGTTGGAAGAGGTCGCACCGCAACGGGGGCGCAAGGGTTTTGTCACTCTGGAAGACCTGCTGACGTTTCTGCGCCGGGAGTTTGACCCTCCCGCAGGTTGAGACCTGCGGGAGGATGTGAAGGAGGTGCAATGCCGAACGAGACTCACATCTGTTGGGACTATGAGGGCAAACCGGACCCGTTGGTGGGCACCGGCGCAACCCGCGCCGAGAGGTCGCTGGTGTGGGTCGCCGGGTTGGCGACTCTGGCATTCTATGCCCTCATCTACAAAACGGGGCGGCTGGACTGGTCGTGGTGGCAGTACCTGATCGCCGGAGTCATCGCCCTGGACGTGGGCGGCGGCGTGGTGGCAAACAGCCTCAACTCTTGCAAGCGATTCTACCACGCCCCCTTGCAGCCGAACGAGACCGGGAGCGTCGCCGCCGCTAAAAACCACTGGTTCTTTGTCGCTCTGCACCTTCACCCCATCCTTGTGTGGGGTCTGTACGGCGGCGGTCTGCGGTACGGTCTGGCGTGGTACGTCCTCCTCCTGCTGGGTAGCGCCGCCGTGCTCGAGACGCCACTCTACCTGCACCGTCCCGTGGCGATGCTCGGCATCCTCCTGGCTCTGCTGGTGAACGCCTACCTCATCCCGCCCCTAGTCGGCTTTGAATGGCTGATGCCGGCCCTGTTCGTCAAGATTGTCTACGGTCACTTGGTACGGGAAGAGCCGTACCGCCCACTCCCTGCTTGAGGCTAAAGGAGAGAGATATGACAAAGCACAGAACGGCAAAATTGGTCCTGGCGATGCTCATCGTCATCACCCTGGGGGTTGCCCCTTTTCTCTCGACCGACGCCGCGGTGAGAGCAAAGGCTATAGCACCGCCCCGCGATACGCCCCAAGCCACACAGTCCGAGACCGTAGAGTACGTCGGTCAGGTCGGCGGCTCTATCTACGCCGTGGACGTGCAAGGCAACTATGCCTACATCGGTGAGGGGCCGAGGCTGGTCATACTGAACGTCTCCGATCCCGCCCACCCCACCGTGGTAAGCGCAACAGACCCGCTGCCCGAGGTTGTGGTAGGCGTGACAGTAGTGGGAGACTATGCCTACGTCGCCGATGGATACGCTGGTATGTGGGTGATCGACATCAGCGACCCGGCCCACCCTACCGCAATCAGCTCCTACGACACGGATGGATACTCGCGCGACGTGTGCATAGCAGGGAGCTATGCCTATGTCGCCGACGGAAGCGGCGGATTGGCGATAATAGACATCAGCGACCTAGACAACCCTTCCCTCGTCAGCACCCACGACAATGCTTTTTCGGGCAATGCTCGCGAGGTGGATGTGGCGGGCAACTATGCCTATGTCGCCGACAAGGACGGCGGCCTGCTGGTGATAGACGTGAGCGACCCAATCAGTCCCACCACGGTAGGCACCTATAAAGAGGACTATTATTACAGAGCGTATGGCGTAGAGATAACCGGAAACTATGCCTACGTCGCTTCCGGCGAGGACGGCCTAGAAATCCTGGACGTGAGCGACCCAACCGCACCCACCAAGAGCAGCGAGTATCCGTTGAGTTTCGCGGGGGGGCTGGACCTGGTGGGGAATATCGCCTATGTCGCCGGCGGAGCGGACGGCCTGCATATCCTGGACATAAGCAATCCGGCCAACCCCACCGGACTAGGGTTTTACCTGCGCACCTATGGCGCTAACGACGTAGTGGCGGCAGGCGACTATGCCTATGTTCTCGACGCCTCCAGAACTCTGCGGGTGATGAACGTCAGCGACCCGGACGACATCACAACGGTCAGCCTGTACGACGCGATATCGTCCGCTTACGACGTCGCAGTGTCGGGGGACTATGCTTACATCGCCGACCACGGAGCCGGCGGCCTGTGGGTAGTCGATACGAGTGACCCCGCCAACCCCACAAAGGTCGGCTCTTGTCTAGGCTCTTACGACCTAAGATACGCTTCGGCAGTGGCAGCAGCAGGAAAGTATGCCTACCTCGCCGGCAGCAACGGTTTGGCTGTTCTGGACGTGGGCGACCCGGCCCATCCCACCGAGGTGGGCTTTATCTCCGGGTATGCCCAAGACGTGGCCGTGGCCGAGAACATTGCCTATGTCGCCAGCATCGGCAAAGGGCTGTGGATCGTGGACGTGAGCAACCCGACCAATCCCACCGAGATCAGCTATTACAACTCCTTCAGCATAACCGGCAACGCCTGGGGCGTGGCGGTGGCAGGAGACTATGCCTATGTCATCAACGGGCTCCTGCACATTGTGGACATCAGCGACCCGGCTCACCCGGTCGGGGTCGCCGACTATACTCCATCCAACACAGCCGACGGCGTGACGGTGGCAGATGACTATGCTTACCTCGTCACCAGGAGCGGTATAGAGGTAGTAGACGTGAGTGACCCAGCCAACCCTACGGGTGTCAGTTCCTGCGGCTCGGGCGAGAAAGAGGGTGTGGTAGTGGATGGAAACTATGCCTATGTCACCACCTACAGCAGTTGGCTAGAAGTAATAGACATAAGCGACCCAAGCAACCCCACAGAAGTCAGCTCTTACAGCTTGGCTGGTCACTCCTACGGCCTGACAAAAGAGGGGGACTATGTCTACATCGCCAGTATGAACGGCGGCCTCTACATCCTGCGGCACCGTCCCCCGGCCCCCGACCTCACCCCTTCGACCAAGAGAGTCGCACCGCAACAAGCCACGGCAGGAGAGACGGTCACTTTTACCGTGCGTCTGGTCAACAGCGGGGACCTCAGCGCGACGACATCATTTACCGACACGCTGCCCGCCGCGTTGCTGCTGCAAGGGACACCCACCGCCAGCAGCAGCCCAACGCCGACCGTGAACGGCTCCACCATCACCTGGCAGGGGACGGTCACCGCCGGGGAAAGCGTGACCATCACCTACGCCACGATGCTCACCTCGAGCACAACGCTCACCCCGACCGCCGTCAACGAAGCGTACATCGCCGACGGGCGGGGCAATGTCTACCTGCGGCGGGCCATAGTCAACGCACGCCACGTCTACTTGCCGCTGGTGCTGCGTCAGTATTGAGCCGGACCCGCAATGACGCGCAACACACCTCCCAGGTGCGTCGCACGTTGCGGGAAAAGAAATTCGTTACGAGGAGGTTGAAATGCACGACAAACGGTTACGTCTCACACTTGCTCTGATTTTCGGCCTGCTGGCGCTGGGTGGAGCGTGGCTCGCGCTCGGCAGCAGAGGGGACATCTCCCCTGTGGCCTATGCCCAGGCCCCCAGCGGCGCTGTCCGCTACGTCGCCCTCGGCGGCAACGACAGCGGCGACTGCACCAATTCCGCCGCCCCGTGCCGCACGGTGCAGTACGCCGTGGATCAGGCCCAGGCAGGGGACGAGATCCGCATCGCCACGGGAGCATATACCGGCGTGCAGAGCCGCCCGGCCCCCACCGACTATCCCGGCGCGACGGTTGTCACCCAGGTCGTCTACATCAGCGAGACGGTGACGCTGCGCGGCGGCTACGACACCAGCTTTGCCACCAACGACCCCATTCTATATCCCACCACACTGGACGCCCAGGGGCAGGGGCGGGTGTTGTTCATCAGCGGGGACATCTCTCCCACCATCGAGGGGCTGCTCATCAAAAGCGGCGACGCCACCGACCTCAGCGGCGGCAATTTCAACAACGATGCCGGAGGCGGGGTCTATATCTACGGCAGCACAGCTACCATCAGCAACACCACCCTCTATGACAACGTGGCTAGCCGTACTGACGACGACACCGGTTGCGGCGGCGGGCTGTACGCTTACAACAGCGACGTCACCCTGCGTCACAACCTGCTCCTCTCCAACACAGCCGACTTGGCCGGACAGGGGTACGGCGGCGGGGCGGCCTTTTATCACGGCAACGCCACGCTCATCAGCAACACCGTGCGGGGCAACATCGGCGGCACGCAGTCCTCACAAGGGGGCGGACTCCACCTTTCGCTCCTGGACACCGCCCTGCTGAGCGACAATCTCGTCATCGGGAACACAGCGGTCACCAACGGCGGTTGGGGGTATCCCAATGGATACGGAGGAGGAATCTATGTCGCCGGTACAACCACCGCGACACTCGTCAGCAACACCGTGCAAGAGAACATCGCCTTCGCTACGGCTTCCACCTCTGGCAGCGGCGGTGGTGGTGGCGGGATATATGTGTCCGGCGGCGTCGCGGTCTCTGTGGCCGGGAACACCATCATCAGCAACACCGGCAGCACCCACTTTGAGGGGAAGGGCGGGGGGATATATGTGGCTAGCAACGCCACAACCCTGAGCGACAACATCATCCGTGGCAATCGGGCCAGCCTCTTCCATCGCGGTCGGGGAGGCGGGCTGTACGCAAGCGGAATGGACACGGCGCGGGGCAACATCATCGCAGACAACATCGCCAGCATCAATGACCTGGGCTACGGCGGCGGGGTGTATTTCCTCATGACCGCGACCCAGTTCAACGGCAATACCATCGTCGGCAATATGGCTAGCCAGAACAACAACGGCGACGGTGGCGGGATATTCGTGAATCAATACCTTGCAGGGTTTTCTCTGAACGACAACCGCGTCCTCAGCAACACCGCCAGCCTGCACGGCTACGGGCGGGGCGGCGGGATGATCCTGGGGGACACTGACAACCTGCCGCTGGACGGCAACATCGTGCAGGGCAACGTCGCCAGCGTGAGCAACGACGGCGACGGCGGCGGGATATACCTCGGCGGCAGCGACGTCACGCTGGAAAACATCCTGATCATCAGCAACACCGCCACCATGAACGATTCGTACACCGGACGCGGCGGCGGCGTGTTCGCCACCCAATGCAACTCTCGCCTGGTCAACAACATCATCGCCGGCAACCACGCCACCACCGCCGGGAGCGGCCTCTGGTTCGACGGCGCAGGCTATCAGACGGCGCTGCTGCACACCACCATCGCCGACAACCACAGCAGCGGGCAGGGGGTGTACGTAGACGGCCCCACGCTCATCTTTACCAACACCATCATCGCCGGGCACGCCAGTGTGGGCATCACCGCCACCGCCAGCAGTGTGGTCACGACCACCTACACGCTGTGGCACGGCAACGGCGCTCATACCGGCGGTGAGGGCACGTTCAGCACCAGTCACGACATCGCCGGCGACCCCGACCCGCTCTTTGTCGACCCCGCTGCCTGGGACTATCACCTCGGCGCTGGCTCGCCGGCGATAGATACCGGCGTGGATGCCGGGGTGCGAGAGGACATAGACGGCGACCCGCGTCCTCTCTCCTCCGGCCATGACCTCGGCGCCGATGAGTACAGCGTCGTTGCCGCGCGATTGGTTCCCGATAGTAACGTGGTCGTCTTTCTCGGCGTCACCACCTACACCCACGTCCTGACCAATGCCGGTAACTATACCGACACCTTTAGCCTGACCTGCAACTCGACGCACGGCTGGGCACAGGTCACACCGTACACCATCACTCTAGGGCAGGGGATGACACAAACGGTGCAGCTCATCATCACCGTGCCCACAGATACCATCAGCGGTACAATAGACACGACCGTCATCACCGCTACTTCGGCACGAGACAGCTCGGTCTGCGCCACTGTCACCGACACGGCTACGGTGCACGTTCTACGCATCTACGTGCCGCTGATGTTGAATGAGCAAGGGCCGTAGGCGGACACGCCAGCAGAGGAGGCACAACAGTTCTTGCGTTGCCAAGACGACGGTGGTCTCCCTCTCGAGTGTTGGTGCTGCTTGCCCGTCCCGCCGGGCGCTAAACCGCCCGGCTGAGAGTCTGTCCGGAAAGCCAACCGGACGGTCAGTGGTGGGCACTTCAGCGCCGGGAGGGCGCGCTCGAGCGCACGCCACGAGCGTTTTTTCGGATAGGCTCCAAGCCAGCAAAGCCCCCCTTCGGGGGCTGAGTTTCAGCCCGCAGGGCTTGGCTCGTGAGCCCGGACGTTCACGTCCGGGCGGGCTTGCGCACAACAACACTTTACGGGG
>JAOZPF010000167.1 GCA_029932895.1 Anaerolineae bacterium
CTAAATTCGCTCTAGCAGCTGTCGGAGAGACCTGTAGCATAGGGGTTCGTGCCCGTTTTTCGCTTGTTTCATAGGCCGCCCACGAGGGGCTAAACTACATCTCCGACAACCTGCTAGTGTGCGTCTAATCTAACATTGTCAAATTACTCAGGCCGCCTCGCTGATCAAGCCAAATCTCGGCTTTTCTGGCCACGGATTGCCCAAGACCAAGGCGAGAATTCGTGGCCTGATGTGCAGGATAAGCGCTCCTTTGGCCCTGTATCTGAGCGGCAGTTACAGGGGAAGGGCGATACGTGCGTTTGCTTCCGGCGAGGTTTTGACTATACTGTGATCAATCGAGACGTGGAAGCATCCCGGCCCTGGGGCGGAACCGGAGACGGCTGTCGGGAGCGAAAGTGACGCCTTGGCAGGGAGTATTCAGGCATAGGGGCCTGGCCTCGGTCAGGGTATCGGCGCGACGCAGAGCCACAAGGCAGGAGAGCTAGTGATGGCCTGGCAACACAGTTCATATTCTCTGCCCTTGCTCGTATCGGCAGCTTTGTCGGTCGCCCTCGCGTTCTTTGCCTGGCGCCGCCGCACCCCTGATTCAGCAGTGTTCGCGCTGCTCATGCTCGCCGTGGCCGAGTGGTCGGCAGGGTATGCGTTGGAACTGGCGAGTGCAAGTCAGACATACCAGCTCTTCTGGGCCAAGTTCCAGTACCTGGGCATTGGAACCGCGCCGGTGTTGTGGCTGATCTATGTGTGCGACTACACCGGTCTGACGAGACGATTGCCACCTCACAGCCTGCTCCTGCTGCTGATCGTCCCCGCTATCACGGTACTGTTGGCATGGACCAACGACCTGCATTTTCTCCTGTGGAGCGAGGTCGGACAAGAGTCCAGCGGCTCCTTCGTCGTGCTGGACTTGACCCATGGCCCATGGTTCTGGGTTCACACGGCGTACTCCTACCTGGTACTCCTATCGGGCACGGTTATGCTCATCCGCACGCTCCTTCGTTCGCCGCGCCCGTATAGTGGGCAAGCTGGTGCTCTTTTGATCGGTGCATTGGCACCGTGGGTGGGGAATGCGGTCTACATCTTTGACTTGAGCCCATTCCCTCACCTCGACCTGACGCCATTTGCTTTCACGTTGACTGGCCTGTCGTTGGCCTGGGGCGCGTCCCGCTTTCGATTGTTGAGCATCGTGCCGGCAGCGCGCGACACTGTCGTCGAAGGCAAGCCGGACGGCGTCGTCGTGGTGGATGTGCAAGGCCGCATCGTGGACCTCAATCCCGCTGCGAAGCGGATCATTGGTTTTCCAGCTTCGCAAGTCGTCGGGCGGCCAGTTGATCAGGTGCTGCCCATGTGGCCCCGGCTGGTTGAACGTCACCATGGCGAAGCAGAGATGCGCGAGAGGATCGTTCTGGACGAGGGTGGAGCGCAGCGCACCTATGACCTGAGCGTCACGCCACTGCGCGACCGGCGTGACCGCCTGATCGGTCAGTTGGCTGTCTTTCGTGATGTCACCGAGCTAGAGCGGGCGGGCAAAGAACTCGGTGCGCGTGAGCGGTTCCTCACGTTGCTAAACGACATCACCAGCGCTGCGTTGAGCACTCCCGACCTGTCGACTATGGCACAGATCCTCGCCGATCGGATGGCCGAGTTGATTGACGCTGACGGATGTTACATCACTCTGTGGGATGAGGCGAGCAAGCGGGCCATACCTGCTGCGGCCTATGGCGAAATGCGCGAGGTCTATCCCCTGCTGCGTCCCCAGCCGGACGACGTGACGGTGACCAAATCCGTCCTGCGCGCCGGGCATCCGCTTGTAATCGAGGACGTATTCAACACGCCATATCTCAGCCGGCGAATTGCCGAGATGTTTCCTACCCGCTCGTTGCTGGCCCTGCCTCTGATAGCTGGCGACCGCGGTCTAGGGGCCGCGCTCTTTGCCTTCAACGAGTCGCATCATTTTACCGCGGAGGAAATCGCGCGCGGCGAGCAGGCTGCTGGTCAGATTGCCCTGGCCCTGGCCAAGAGCAGGTTGTTGGAAGAGGCGCAGGCCCGGTGGCATGAGGCGGAAACCCTGCGCCAGGCGGGCGCGGCGGTGACCGAGATCTTGAGCCTGGATGAGACGCTGGGGCGCATCTTGGAGCAACTGGAACGAGTGGTGCCCTTTGACGACGCCTCCATCCAATTGCTGCAGGATGGCTGTCTGGAGATTGTCAGCGGGCGGGGTTTTTCGCAGCCGGAGATGATCGTCGGCCTGAGGATTCCCGTCCCTGGAGACAATCCCAACACGGCGGTTGTCGAGAGGCGGGAGCCGGTCGTTCTTGCCGACGCCCAGGCCGCTTATCATCTCTTCCGTGAACCGCCTCACGCCCACGTCCGCTCGTGGCTGGGAGTACCGCTGATCGTCCACGGTCAGATGATCGGGATACTGGCTGTGGATAGCGTCGAGCCGGATCATTTTACAGAGGAACACATTCGCCTGGTCACCCCCTTTGCCAACCAGGTCGCAGTAGCTATCGAGAATGCACGTCTCTACGAACGATTGCAGGAGGAGTTGAACGAGAAAGAGAGTCTACTGGAGGCCGCGGCGGCTGTGTCCTCCTCCCTCGATCTAGGCAGCGTGCTCCTGGCGTTGGCCGGTCAGTTGTTGCGCGTCAGCGGGTTTCACAATTGTACGATATCAGAGTGGGACCAGGGCGGAGATCGGGTCCGCACCCTGGCAGAGCACACGCATTGCGTCTGGCCCGTGGGCGGCGGGGACTATTACCGCCTGGCTGATTATCCAATGACCGACCAAGTCCTCACGACGGGCCAATACAAGGCTGTCTACATCGGTGTTGATGACCCGGAGTCGGACTTGATGCGAGAGATCGGCCTGTCGGCGATGTTGATGCTGCCTCTCCGCGGTGGGGGAGAGACGATCGGTCTGGTCGAACTGGGCAGTCCCCAACCTGACTTTATCTTCCAAGAGGAGGATGTGCGGCACTACCAGCGGGTTTTGGAGGAGGCGTCGTCGTCGCTGATATCGCCGCTGAGGGCCAACCCGGACGGCATGCTCCTGGCGCTTGCGCGGCAGCTCGTCGAATCTGGTAGCGTCTCGTGGTGTAGCATCTCGGATTGGCATCGGCGCGATGGAACGGTCTGCACGGTGGCCGAGCACGCCGATCTAAACTGGGCGTCCGGTAGAGGGCCATCCTACCCCCTTGCTGACTGGCCGAGTGCGGCGCGGGCATTACTCGAGGGTGTACAAACAGTTCAGAGAGTTAGCGACCCCGACTGTCTTGCTGGTGATCGTGCGGATATGACCAGATGGGGGGCGCGCACGATGGTCATGCTACCTCTCTCTGTAAGAGAAGAGGTCATTGGCCTTGTCGAGATCTATGACTTTGCCGAGGAAAAAGTCGTCAGCGAAGCGCAACTTCGCATGTGGCAGGCAGTGGCAGATCAGGCGGCAGTGGCGGTCGAGAATGCCCGGCTCTACGAGCGGGCCCGGAGGCGGGCACGAGAATTGGCAGTTCTCTATGAAACAGCTTCGGCAGCGATGACGTCGGTCCACGTGGATGAGGTTCTCGGTCACACTATAGCCGTGTTACGGGAAATGCTCCGCGCAGATAGCATCGCCATCCTACTGATCGAGCCGGAGAGCGGCGAGTTGGTCATCTGTGCCTTCTCTGGCTTCCCTGGCGGACCGAAGCTAGTGCGTCGCGCTGTTGGGGTGGGTATCCCCGGTTGGGTGGTGCAGACAGGTCAGCCAGTGCTTCTGAATGACGTGCGCAGCGACGAGCGGTATCGCGCTTGTGACTCGGACACGATCTCAGAGTTGTGCGTGCCGTTGCAGGTTGGTGAGCAGACCATCGGCGCGCTGAACCTGGAAAGCCGGCGGTGGGGCACATTTGGCGAGGAAGATTTGCACCTGCTCTCCATCTTGGCCGGCCAACTGGCCGCCCTCATTGACAACGCCCGGTTGTACGAGGAAATGAGCCGGCTGAAAGCCTTTAACGAGCACATTGTCCAGACCATGACCGAGGGCATCGTGATCGAGGACGCGCAGGGATACTTTAGCTTTGTCAACCCTGCTGCGGCGGCGATGTTGGGCTACGAGGTCGAAGAATTGGTGGGTCGGCACTGGACGATGATCGTTCCGCCCGATCAACAGCCCATCATCCGCGCGGCGGACGAACGGCGCCAGCGGGGCGAGTCCGACAGCTATGAGGCCGAGTTGATTTCCAGGGACGGCGCGCGCGTCTCCGTGTTGATCAGTGGTAGTCCGCAGTTCGAAAAGGGGGGTTTTACGGGCACCCTGGCTGTTTTTACCGACATCACCAAGCGCAAGCAGGGGGAGCAGGAGCGGGAGAGGCTCATCGAGGAACTGGACGCCTTTGCCCACACGGTGGCTCACGATCTCAAGGACCCATTGGCTCTTGTAGTGGGCTCTGCCGAGACATTGGAGCAGATCTGTGGTACGATTTCGAAGCAAGAACTGCGGCAGTGGCTGCAAAAGATTGCGGCGGGCGGACGCAGGATGGGTCACATCGTTGACGAGTTATTGCTGCTGGCTGGAGCTAGGAGCGAGGATGTGGAAATGGAGCCGCTGGATATGGCGCGCATCGTGGCCGAGGTTCAGCAGCGCCTGGCCCACGTGATCGAGGAACACGGAGCCGAGATCATCCTGCCCGATGCCTGGCCCGCGGTGGTTGGTTATGGCCCGTGGGTGGAAGAGATCTGGGCCAATTACATCAGCAACGCCATCAAGTACGGTGGTCAGCCCCCGCGCATCGAACTGGGTGCTGAGCAGCGTCCCGACGGGCAGGTGTGCCTCTGGGTGCGTGACAACGGCGCTGGTCTTGTGCCGGAGGAACGAGCCCGGCTATTCACTCCATCGACACGCGCCGATCAGCGTGGCGGTCACGGGCTGGGGTTGTCCATCGTCCAGCGTATTGTACAGAGGCTTGGCGGGCAGGTGGGGGTTGAGAGCGAGGCGGGGCGGGGGAGTGTGTTCACTTTCACCCTGCCTGGAGTCGCAGATAGCACCGACTCGTCTTGAGGGCACGGGGGCAGGGTGTGATGTCCTTGTGACTTGGGGTATAGGGAGAAGAAAGTTGTATGGCGATCGACATTACGATACCACGCGAGTGCGTTTACCGGACCTTTGGCAAGAAGCCGGGCCCGTGTCCCCGTTGTGGTAGCTCGCTGAAATCCCGGCCCGCCACTTATCTGGTTGCTACACGGCGGGGCACCGAGATCACTGATAGCTTTATCATCGGTGGTGACTTGGGTTGGTTTTGTCCCAAGTGTCCTACCGTCGTCATCGACCCAAACGTGGTCAACGAGTTTCTGTGGCATGCCAGGTCCAATCAGGATGTCGGCGACGAATTCATTGTGCTGGGAATCGTCGACCTGGACGCAATCCCGGCGGACAAGGCCCACTTGCCGCTGGGCCACGAGGACGTTCCGCTGGAGTTGATCGAGTTCACAAAAGTGACTTACGAGGGCGGAGGGGCGGAGCAACGAGCGCCGCTACAGGGTAGTAAACCGTCGCTCGTCTCGGCCCGTCAAGGCGGTAGCTTCGAAGAACGATATGAGGACGTACTGCAGAACATCGAGTTTGGTATTGTCCGCGTCTACCGCGAGCATCCGCAGATGAGTGACTGGCAGGCACTTGCGGCTATCGAGGCGCTGCTGCGTGCGTACCAGGCCGAGGTCAAGGGCCGCCCGCCCCGGCACGTTGCGCTCGATGCCTTGAGCGAGAAAGTGTATATCGCGGTGCGTGTGATGTGCGAGTGGCGGTTAGGCCGCGAGACTTTTTATGATGACGATGGCCCGCCGGTAGATTTTGAGCCTGAACCGATCACAGTGAAGGAGATGATCGATTGCCTCAAGCGCGTGCGCAAATCGATCAACCTCTGGACGCGCAGGAGTGGACGGCAGGGGTATCTTACCTTTGTCCAGCAATATATTCCATAGTTAGGCCTTGTCTGAGGGGGAAAGATGTTGGCCGAATTTGAAGAAAAGCAATATGAGCAACTCGTCAATATAGAGCTAACACGAGGGCATAATTTACTCCCAATTGGGCAAGCCCAGGAGAATCTTTGCGGGTTTGATGGAGCTTTGTGGACGGCACTTCCTGACTTTTGGCGGTATTTGGATTTCCCATTGAGATGGTGGGCAGATGCGATATGGTTTTTATGGCAGCGTTGGCCGGCGTTGCTACCTGATATCTTGCCAGGCGGCATTTCCGTTGAGGAGTGGGGTGAGATCTGCGAGGAAGGGTTTAATATTATTTTCGAGCAGTTACACCAGATTCGCTACAATGTTTTAGTTCAATACAAACGCTCGGAGTATATGCGCTCGTCGAGGTCATTGGAATGGAAGTACTGGAACCAACCGTACTACAGATATAAGCTTACAGAGTGGCAGTTGGACACACTTGTTGCAATGTCCGAGCGTCTTAATGGACGAGCTATAGTAGTGTATGCGGCTCCGAGTTTCTACACAATGCACGACCTGATGCAATATGCTAATCAGCGACGGCTGGTAGTCAATTCGAATTTTCGTCGAGCACTAGATTTGACGTAGCAATTGCGCACTCAGGCGCATAGTCGTTCCTAAACTCGAATTTCAACA
>JAOZPF010000168.1 GCA_029932895.1 Anaerolineae bacterium
TAATAGGAAGCGGCAAACGACAACTAGGACGAGTGACAATGGAACAGCCAACTCGCTACCCGGTCTTGGTGATGTGCGGACGGGACCCCCGGCGCAGAAGGATCATGGAGGCCCTGGACCCTGAGGAGAAGTACAAGGTAAAGGCCCTCCTGCCCTTTCTCGGCAAGCGGGTCATCGACTGGCAGCTCGAGGCGCTGCGCCAGTCCCCCTACGTCGAGGGGCTGTACCTCCTGGGGCTGAGTGCGGAGGAGGTCCAGCCCGACCACATGGTGCACATCATCCCCGTGGAGACGACGGCCGGGTTTGCGGACAAGCTGGCGGCCGGGCTGGCCCACCTACATGCGATGGGCAAGGAGCCGGAGATGGTCGTGGTCAGCTCCTCCGACGCCCCGGCGGTCAGCTCGGAGAGCGTCAACGCGTTCCTGGCACAGTTGGCACAACTGCGGGGGTACGACCTCGTGCTCTCGCTGGTGCCGGAAGAGATCACAGAAGCGGTGTTCCCCGGCTCCAGGCGGGCCGTGGCGCGGTTCCGCGATTGCCAGGTCTATCCGGGGGAGCTGTACGCGCTCAGCCCGCGGGCGATCATCCAGGGTCAGGCGGTCATCAGCGAGCTGCACCGGCGGAGGCGGCTGCTCAACCGTCGGCGCAACCACGTCTCCCTGTGGCCCGTGGTCAGCTATGTGGCCCGCAGGGTGAGAGTGTGGCCGCTGCTCAAGTTTCTGCTGGGGTGGGCGACCCTCCAGGAGGCGGAGCGGGCTTTTTCCGCTGCCTTTGCGTGCCGGACCAAGGGCATCATCATCGCCGACCCAGGCTTTGGGATGGATATGGACCTGCCGGAGGACTATAGGCGGCTCGAGGAGTACGTCGCGTCCAATCAAGTGAGCCATTGAAGGAGCGAGCGGGAAGCGTATGCCGACGAATCTCCCTCCCGAGTACTTTGCGATAGAGAGAGAATATCGCGCCGCCAAGTCGGCGGCGGAAAAAATCGCCTACATCGAAGAGATGCTCAGCATCATCCCCAAACACAAGGGGACCGACAGGCTGCGGGGCGACCTGCGCCGCAAGCTGGCCAAGCTCAAGAGCGCGGCCCAGAGCCGCAAGGGCGGCGGTCGGCAGGAATCCGCCTTCCGCATCGAGCGGGAAGGAGCGGGGCAGGCGGTGCTCGTCGGCCCGCCCAACGTGGGCAAATCCGCCCTGGTGGCCCGGCTGACCAACGCCTCCCCCGAGGTGGCGGACTATCCCTACACCACCTGGACCCCCACGCCCGGCATGATGCAGGTGGAGGACATCCAGATCCAACTGATCGACACGCCGCCGCTGAACCGCGAGTTCGTCGAGCCAGAGCTGTGGAGCCTGATCCGCCGCAGCGAGCTGCTCCTGCTGATGGTGGACCTGCAGGCCTACCCCATCCAGCAGCTCGAGGAGACGCTCGACATCCTCCGGGAGCATCGCATCCTGCCCCAGCGTCTGGCCCCCCAGTACACCGGTCAGTTGCGGCTGACCTTTCTCCCCACGCTCGTCCTGGTCAACAAGAACGACGACGAGAGCTCGGACGAGGACCTGGCGGTACTCCGCGAGCTGCTGGCGGACGACTGGGAGCTGCTGCCCATCTCGGCGGCGACGGGCCGAAACCTGAACCGTCTCAAGCGGGCCGTGTTCGAGCGGCTGGGGATCGTGCGCGTCTATTCCAAGCCGCCGGGGAGAGAGCCCGACCTGTCCAACCCTTTCGTGCTGCGCCGGGGGAACACCGTCGCCGAGTTCGCCGTCAAGATTCACCAGGACTTTGGGAACCTAAAAGCGGCGCGGGTCTGGGGGAGCGCGGCATACGACGGGCAGATGGTGGGGCGGGATTACGTCCTGCAAGACGGCGACGTGGTAGAGTTGCGCATCTAGCGAGTGAAGGGAAGGAGTCACTATGCTGATCGAGTCCTACGAACTTCAGATCCAGGTCTCTCCCCATAGCAGCGAAAAGTTCGAGTACGAGGCCATTGCCTATCTCAATGCGGACATTGGCGCGGCGCTGCCCTATCTCAACAGCACCCTCTCCAGGGGCATCTATCTGCCCGACAAAACGGTCCTGTCATGGCGTCATGAGGGGCGCAACATCGGGTTCTGGGCCAACCGCATCGCCGTGGACAACCTGGAGAGCCGGGAGGAGGCCAGGGAGGTCGTCGACCATCTCGTCGAGATGGTCAACCAGGTGTGGGCCAAACGGCACGAACTGGAGCCAGATACAACCACCCACCCCCGCTTGCAGCCGCTGGAGCTGTACCGGCTGCTGCCGCAGACCAACTGTGGGGCCTGCGGTGAGGAGACCTGCTTCAACTTTGCCCTCAAGCTGGTGGCGGGCCAGGTCCCGCTGGAGCGGTGCACGGTGCTGTTCGAGCAGCCAGCCCACGAGGCCCGGCGGGAGCAGTTGACGTCCCTCCTCTCCACCAAGTGGCCGGCCCTGTGAGCGCGGCGCGAATCAAGGGAGGCAAGCGATGAAGAGTTATCGGCAGGAACTTTGGTTCAACGTCCCCACCCGCCGCGCGTTCATCAACATCACCCCTCAGGTCGAAGAATGCGTGCGCGAGAGCGGCATCCAAGAGGGGCTGGCGCTGGTCAACGCCATGCACATCACCGCCTCGGTCTTTATCAACGATGACGAGCGGGGGCTGCACGCGGACTATGAGGAGTGGCTGGAGGGGCTGGCCCCGCACGAACCGGTCAGCCGCTACCGCCACAACCGGACCGGGGAGGACAATGGCGACGCGCATCTCAAGCGGCAGGTGATGGGGCGCGAGGTGGTGGTGGCGGTCACAGCGGGGCGGCTGGACTTTGGCCCGTGGGAGCAAATTTTCTACGGCGAGTTCGACGGGCGGCGGCGAAAGCGCGTCCTGGTCAAGATCATTGGGGAGTAGCGGCAGGAGCGGGTTCTGCTGAATGGACACAGCGGCCCCGCGTGAATGACGGGGTCTAGGCGGGATTCGTCGCTCTGGAAAGGAGGTCGAGGATGATATCACGGCGCATACGGGTACTGGGGACGCTGGCCCTAGTTTCCATCTTGGGCTGGCTGGTGCTGTTACTGTGGTGGCTGCGGTTCCGGCAGGGAAGGAGGGCGGCCGCTCCCCCGTCACAGCGGCCCATACGGCTGCCTCCCGTCAGTGAGGCGGGTCCGCGGCCCACGCCGGACGACCTGAAACGTATCGAGGGAATCGGCCCCAAGATCGCGGCCGTGTTGCGGGAGGCGGGGATAGTCACCTTTGCCCAGCTCGCCGCGAGCGACGCGGGGCGGATCAGGCAGGTTCTCCGCGCGGGCGGCGTGCGCATCGCCTTTCCCGAGACCTGGCCTGAGCAGGCCGGTCTGGCGGCCGCCGGGGAGTGGGAGATGCTCAAAGCGTTGCAGGCAGAGCTCAAGGGCGGGCGGCGCGTCACCGCCTCTCGGCGTGCTGGGGGTCCGTCATGACCAAGCACCTCGTCCTCGTCGCTGGCAACATCGCCGCTGGCAAGACCTCGCTCACCGAGCGGCTCGGCGCGCGGCTCGGCTGGCGCACCGCCTTCGAGTCGGTAGCCGACAACCCCTACCTGGCCGATTTCTACGGCGACATGCGCCGCTGGTCCTTCCACTTGCAGGTCTTTTTCCTCGGCCACCGCGCCCAGCAGCACCTGGCGTTGGCCGGTGACGCGCGATCGGCCATCGCCGACCGGAGCATCTATGAGGACGCGCACATCTTTGCCCGCGCATTGCACCACCTGGGGAACCTGAACGAGCGGGACTATCGCGCCTACCGCGTGATATTTGACCTGGTGGTGGACGGCCTGCCGCGCCCCGACCTGCTGCTCTACCTGCGCGCGCCGGTGCCCACGCTGATGGAGCGCATCTCCCGCCGTGGTCGGTCCATCGAGAGCGGCATCACCGCCGACTACCTCTCGCTGCTAGAGACGTTCTACGAGGAATGGCTAGAGAACTTTGCCCTCTGCCCCGTGCTCACCGTCCCCACGCAGGACCTGGACTTTGTGCACCAACCGCGGCACCTCGACATCGTCATCGAGCGCATGATGAACCGGCTGGTGGGAAAAGAGGACGTCGTCTTTGCCGAGAACGGGGAACAGTGAGCGTTTGCCCCTCCACTTTTGTTAAGGTATAATATCACTGCCCGCCAAGGGGGCGAGGAACCCGCATGGAACCCCGGATACTACTAGTCGAAGGACAACGGAAGAAGAACCTCTCTTGCGGCCCCTGGCTTGAGGAGAGAGGGCACAAGTTCGACCGTGTCCACACCAGGCGCAACGCCTCTGCCTGGCTCAAGTCGACGACCGCCGACCTGCTGATCATAGACGCGCGCGCCCTGCGCTTTGACGCCCACCGCTTCTGTCAGGCGCTGCGGGCCAACGGGGAGAACGTGCCCCTGCTGCTGATCCTGCCGGCGGGGGAAAAGCACAGCGGGGACTCGGCGACCGTCGTCCTGCAGGGGAAAATCACCCCGCGCCGCTTCTACAACCGGGTTCGCCGCCTGCTCTCCAAACCGGGGGCCAAAGTCCTCCGCGCCGGCGAGATCGTCCTGGATATAGAGCAGCGGGTTGTGACGCGCGGGCAGCAGCAGCACCGGCTGACCCCCAGGCAGACCGCCCTGCTGGCGGTCTTTATGCGCAACCCCGGTCGGGTGCTGACCCGCGCCCGGCTGATGCGGGAGGTCTGGGACACCGATTTTGTAGACGACACGCGCACGCTAGAGGTACACGTTCACTGGCTGCGCAAAGCTATCGAGAAAGACCCCTCCCACCCCGTCTATCTAGTCACCGTGCGCCGGTTGGGCTATCGCTTTGACGTGCCGCCGGCCGAGCCGCAGTGACGCCGCACTGCAACAGCAGGTTGTAGGACTCTTGTCCCCCACGAAAAAAGTCGCAGAAAACTGTTGCGTTCCCTGCAACACCTCCCTGTTAGGATGGAATCAGATCATCCTAACGGGGAGGTTTCGGTATGGGACGTCGAGCGGATGGAGAGCGTCTTGAGCGGTACGAGGAGTTGGTACCCGAATATCCCGACGCCATCCGGCCCAGCATCCTGGCGCGATTGCTGGGCGTGGCGCGGTCCACGGTGCAACGTGACCTGCCGGCGCTGGAAGAGCGGGGCACGCTGCTGATGGAGGACGGGCGGGGTCTATTGAGCCTGTTCCGACGGCGCGGATAGCGGTCCTTGCCGGGACAAGGGGTCGGAATAGTAGCAAGTGCATTCATCAGGGCAATCGCCAACTCCGCCGGGCGGACACAGCGGCCCTGCATAAGCAGCAGGGCCTGGCCCAGGTAGCGGGCGACCATTTCGAGCGCCAGTAGCCTCAAAAGGGGGGGCAAAGTATGCGATCGCCCCGATTTGCCCATTTTTGTTGCGGAATTCGAGGGGGGAATGTGGTATACTGGATACGAGCGCAACATAAATGAAAGGATACTCGCCTATGGAACGAGCGACCAACAAAGCTGAACGGTTGTTGCAGATCGAAGCGCTGCTGCTGACCCATCCCAGAGGGCTGACTCAGGCCGAGATCGCGCGGCGGTTGGAGGTAAACCGCTCCACCATCAACCGCTACCTGCCGGACCTAGACCGGTTTTGTATTTACGGGACCGACGACGGGCGGCTGGCAATTGACCGCGACCATTATCTGACCAACGTGCGGCTCACGCTGCACGAAGCGATGGCACTTCACCTGGCGGCGCGGCTGATGGCGACGCGCACCGACAAGCACAACCCCCACGCCGCCTCGGCGTTGCGCAAACTGGGCCTGGCACTGGAGAAACTCGCCCCGCTGATCGCCCGCCACCTGACAGCCTCGGCTGACGTGATGGACAACGAGGCACGACGGCACGACCCGGTCTACCTAGAGGTGTTGGAGACGCTGACACGGGCCTGGTCGCTGGGGCGGAAGGTCCGGCTCAAGCACCAGATGAGCGACCAGCGGGTGTTCGAGTACACCTTTGCGCCGTATTTTATCGAGCCCTATGCCATTGGCCGTACCACTCACGTCATCGGCTGGCGAGAGCCACCGGGCGCGCTGCGCACCTTCAAGGTAGAGCGCATCAAAGCCATCCGCATTCTGGACGAAAACTATAGCATCCCCAGCGACTTTGACCCACGTGAGAAGCTAGCCGACGCCTGGGGCATCTGGTACACAGAGGCAGAGCCGGTGGAGGTGGTACTGCGTTTCCATCCTCGTGTGGCGGCGCGGGTGCGGGAGACGCAGTGGCATCGCAGCGAAAAAGTGGAGGAACAGCCAGACGGGTATCTGCTCTGGCGGGCGCGGGTGGCAGAGCCGCAGGAGATGCTGCCCTGGATTCGCGGCTGGGGAGCGGATGTGGAGGTGCTGGAGCCGGAGGAACTACGGGAGCGGATGATGGGGGAAGCGAGGAGGTTGGCGGAGGTGTATGGGTGGGAGATGCATAGGGGCGCAGAGCAGGCGGAACAAGATCATCAGTTCTTTGATGATTTCTTCCAGGAGTAGATGCGATGGCGGCAGGGATGCGGTGGTAGGTATGCGGCGGCGGATAAATCACGCCGCCTGGTGGTGCCCAGGCCCCGCC
>JAOZPF010000169.1 GCA_029932895.1 Anaerolineae bacterium
CTCGGTCTTGAAATCCATCCCCATCCAGAACAGGATCGGGATGTAGAGCTGTGAACCGCCCATGCCCAGCATCGAAAAGACAAAAGCAATGACGAAAAAAATGGGCGGCGACCAGTAAAGGACGGGTATCGACATCTCGCGCTTCGCCTTTCTGGTCTCAGGAGTTTGCCCGCTGAACCCCGGTTGGGAGGTCCACATCCAGCAACTCGGCCAACTTGGCCCGCTGCTCGGTGTACTGTGGTTCCTCCAGCGCCGTGCAGTCCACCAGCCTGGCCTGCCCGACCGCCAGTTTGTTAGCAAAGACAAAGCAGGTAGCCTCACCACAGGCCTTGCAGTTGGTCCGGGGCAGGAACTTGTAGAGTTCCAGTCCCGTCGGCCGGCGGCGGGTCTCGTAACTGGGCTCGATCTGCTCCCGCCGCTCCCAGGTGCTGTTGACCAGGTCAACTATTTCCCTTGCCACCCTCTCCGCCTCCGCCCGGTCCGCCAGGTCGCCGATAGAGATCTTGAAGGGCCAGAAAGCGATGTTGCGCTTGTCCTTCTTCCAGCCCAGGGAGGGTGCGCTGGTATAGATCGCTCCGCGCAGGGTGCGGTTCAGGTAGGGCAACACCGGGCTGATGTCCACATTGAGACGAACAGTGGCGGCGAACTTTGCCGCCCCCGGCTCGCAGGGGATGGTTTCTACGTCCAGGTTGTATTCTTCTACTAGCATTGTCTTCTCCCTCACAGGTAGAGCCTTGGTCACCTCACCATGACCGGCTCTGCTTCAGCTCGCGCACTTTGTTGGGCATCAGCGCGGGGAACAGGTTCACATATCCAGTCCGAATGATACGCACGTTCTCAAAGCCGCGCGCGTGCAGATAGGCAAAAGCCACATTGGCGCGATCACCGCCGGAGCAAGGTGTCATTTTCCTACGAACCAAAAACGCCAACGTCCATTTCATAGATCCTGCCCCACCAGCGAGACAAAGGGCGCGTTGCGATCGATGTCGCACTCCCCCCGGCAGCACGGGCAGGTACAGCCGGGCAAAGAGCCTGCTTCTCCCGCCGGACCCAACGCCTCCTCCAACAACCGCCTCACCCGCCGGTCGGTCAGCCAGTAGTAGACATTTGGCCCTTCTCTCCTAGCCGTCACGATCCCGGCCTCCCGCAGCACACGCAACTGCTGGGAGACATAGGGCTGGGAGCGATGCAGCAGCGTTTGCAGATGACAGACACACACCGCCCCTCGCCGCAACTCGTCCAGGATACGCAACCGTGCCCTGTGGGACAGGAGATGAAACAGTCCAGTTGCCCTACGATACCGTTCTTCCGTCATGGCACACCGCCGTCTTATGCAAACAGAGATATATGCACCACGCTATATATCATATCACCAAGCGGGCCTCTGTCAAGATGACAATCAGCACGATAATGACAGGCCAAACATCACCACTCAATCTGCTTCATCCGCTTGGAGCCTGTCCGAAAGGCCAATAGTCTCCCTGTAAAGTGTTGTTGTGCGCAAGCTCGCCCGGACGTGAACGTCCGGGCTCACAAGCAAAGCCCTATGGGCTGAAACTCGGCACCAAATCCGCTGACCCTACCCGCCCAACCTCTCCTTGCCAGGACCGCCCCTCGCGGTTATAATGACCCAGCGTGAACTGTACAGACCGTCGGGTGTGACAAGGCCAAGGATATGCAAAGTGACGGGGCATCTCTATTCCAATTCTTCCACGGGCTGGCTTTTTTTGCCCTTGGCATGGCTATCCCGTTCATCAACCCCCGCGCCAGCCGCCTCGAAGTGGGCCGGCGACTGCCTCTTCTGGCCGTGTTTGCCTTTTGTGAGGCCGTCACCGCCTGGAGCGACATACTGCTCCCTCCCCCGCCCGCCATCATCTCTTTCCTCCTGATTGCCATCCAGGGGGTTGGCTACAGCGCCCTGCTAGGCTTTGGCCTTCTGGCGTCGCCCTACCCGGCCCGCACCCACCCCTATCGCTCGCGCGTCCCACTGATCCTCCTGGGCCTCTGGCTGCTGTCCATCCTCGCCGCCATCCTCGCCAGCATGCCAGACACACAGATCACCTACTGGGCCGAGATCGTGGCCCGCTACGGCCTCGCCATGCCCGGCGGCCTCCTGGCCCTCCTCTCGATGCGCAGCTACACCTATCGCAGTATCGACCCCGAGGTCCTCAAGCTGATCAAGGGCTCGCGCCGCATCACCGGGGTCGCCCTGGGGACATTCGGCCTGCTGGCGGGGCTAGTGTCACCCACCACCACACTTCTCTGTCAGATCGACAAGCTCGCGCCGCTGGCGCAGACGCTCCTCCCTGCCATCCCCCTCCTGCTTGCCCTCTGCGGGGTCACGATCACCTACGGCCTCACGCGCACCCTGAACGTGGTCCAGTGGGAGATGGAGCGCTGGATCGAGGGAGTCGAGCAAAGCCAGGCCCTGGCCGCTGATCGCGAGCGGATCGGGCGGGAACTCCACGACGGCATCATCCAGTCCATCTATGCTGCCGGGTTGATGTTGGAGAGCGTGCGACACACCATTCCCCAAAACCCCACCAGCGCGCAGGAGCAACTCTCCCAAGTCATGGTCAGCCTCAACAAGACCATCCAGGACATCCGCCGCTACATCTTTGACCTGCGCGGCGGCACCCCAGAGACCAGCCTGGTGGGCGGCCTGGAGACACTGCTGCGAGACTTTCGCGTCAACACCCTCCTGGAGACACGGCTGAGGGTCATCGGCGACGAGACATACCCCCTCGGGATGGAGCGGAGGCGGCACATTCTCCAGATCGCGCGCGAAGCACTCAGCAACGTCGCTCGCCATGCCAGAGCACGGCGTGTAGAGATCCGCCTCACCTACCGCTCCGATAACCTGCAGCTCCAGGTTGCCGACGATGGTGTGGGATTGACTGTCATCCCCACCAACACGGGACAGGGACTGCGGAACATCCGCGAACGAGCCACTCTGTTGGGAGGCACACTAGATATCGACAGTACCCTCGGTCAGGGGGTCACTATCACCCTCACGGTCCCCTACCAGAAAGGGGAGAACCTATGACTCTGCGAATTCTGATCGTAGATGACCACGAAGTGGTGCGACTGGGACTGCGTGCGCTGCTGGAGAACCACCCCGACTTTACGGTGGTTGACGAGGCCGGCACCGCACGCGAAGCCCTCCAGAAAGCCCTCATCCACCAGCCAGACGTGGTGGTGATGGACATCAGGTTGCCAGGCCGCAGCGGTATCGACACCTGCCAGGACATTGTGGAGCGGCTGCCCAAGACCAAGGTGATTATGCTCACCTCCTACGCGGAGGACGAACTGCTCTTTGACGCCATCACCGCCGGCGCATGCGGTTACGTCCTCAAGCAGATTGGCAGCGACGACCTGATCCGGGCCATAGAGGCCGTCGGACGCGGCGAGGCACTGCTCGACCCCGCCGTGACGCAGCGCGTCTTTGAACGGGTGCGGGAGGCTGCCCGGCAAGAGACCGCCGCCGCCTTCTCCGATCTGACCGAACAAGAGTTGCGCGTGCTGGCCCAGGTATCCGAGGGCAAAACCAACCGCGAGATCGCCCAAGTGCTCTATCTGGGCGAGGGCACGATCCGCAACTATGTCAGCAGCATCCTCAGCAAACTTGGCCTGACCAATCGGGCGGAGGCCGCCGCCTATGCGGTCCAACACAACCTGAAGGAATACCTGCGCTCCACCATCGGGGAATAAGATGGAGTTGTTAGAGAGCCTCAACCCCCAGCAAAAGCAGGCTGTCACCGCGTCCGATGGGCCCGTGCTGATCCTCGCCGGCCCCGGCTCCGGCAAAACCCGCGTCCTCACCTACCGGGTGGCCTGGCTGGTGCTGGAGCGAGAGGTACCACCATACCACATCCTGGCTGTCACCTTTACCAACAAGGCCGCCAGAGAGATGAGGAAGCGGCTGGAGACCCTGCTGGGCTACGACCGCGCCAGACGCCTCACCCTGGGCACCTTCCACGCCACCTGCGCCCGCATCCTGCGACGGGAGGCAGAAGCCGCCGGCATCCCCCACGACTATGTCATCTTTGACGCCGACGACCAGAGAGCACTCGTCCGCCGGGCGCTCAGGGAACTGGACATTGACGACAAACAATACCGCCCTTCCGCCGTCCACTCGGCTATCTCGCGCGCCAAGAACGAGATGATCCCACCCGATGCTTACCAGCCCAGCTCCTACTTTGGCGAGATCGTCCGCCGGGTCTATGGACCCTACCAAGAGCTGCTGCGCGCCAACAACGGCCTCGATTTCGACGACCTGCTGCTGGAGACAGTCCGTCTCTTCCGCCGCCACCCCGACGTCCTCAGACGATACCAGGAACGATACCGCCACGTCCTGGTGGACGAGTTTCAGGACACGAACACAGTCCAGTACATCCTCCTCCACCAGCTCTCGGGCCGTCACCGCAACCTCTTTGTCGTGGCCGATGAGGATCAGTCGATCTATCGCTGGCGCGGCGCGGACTATCGCAACATCTTTCGCCTGCGGGAGGACCACCCCGACCTGCTGACACATCTCCTGGAGCAGAACTATCGCTCCACTCAGACCATCCTCGACACGGCGCGGGCGATCATCCGCCACAATCCCAACCGCACCGAGAAAAAGCTCTTTACCCAGCGAGGGCGCGGCCCCAAAATCATGCTGCACGAGGCGTACGACCAGGAGGACGAGGCCGATTTCATAGTGGAAACCATCGCCCAACTGGTGCGCAGAAAGGAGGCCCGTCCAGGCGACTGTGCGGTGATGTACCGCACCAACGCCCAGTCCCGCGCCCTGGAGGAGAGCTTTATCCGCATCGGAATGCCATACCGGCTGGTAGGCGCTACCCGCTTCTACGCCCGCCGCGAGATCAAGGACGTGATTGCTTTCCTGCGCCTGATCCACAACCCCGCCGATTCCACCAGCCTGCGCCGCGTCATCAACGTGCCCCCCCGCGGCATCGGTCAAAAGACGCTACAGGCTTTGGAAAAGGCCACCGACAAACAGCGAGCCTCCCTCTGGTGGGCAGTCGAGGCACTGACCAGAGAAGAGGAAAATGCGCCCGCACTGGGCAGCCGCGCCCAACGAGCGGTCGCTGCCTTCCATCGCATGGTATCCGGCTGGATCGAGGCCCGCGCGACCACCACACCCGACCAGTTGATAGAGCGGGTGCTCGGCGACACGAACTATGAGGCCTACTTGCGAGACGGGACCGATATGGGGGATAGCCGCTGGGAGAACGTACAAGAGCTGCGCACAGTAGCCGCCGACTACGCGCAGACGGGGTCGGACCCCGGCGCTGCGCTCACCGACTTTCTGGCCGATGTCGCTCTGGTCTCTGACGCGGATAACCTAGCCGACGACACCGACGCCCCCACCCTCCTCACCTTGCACAGCGCCAAGGGGCTCGAATTTCCCATCGTCTTTATCACCGGGCTGGAAGAGGGATTGCTGCCTCACATCCGCTCGATGGACGACCCCGAGGAACTGGCTGAGGAGCGTCGCCTGCTTTACGTGGGAGTGACCCGCGCCAAGAACAGACTCTACCTCACCTATGCCTCCCGCCGCGCCCGTTATGGCAGCTATGAGGATAGCTACGCCAGTCGCTTCCTGGACAACATACCACACCAATTGGTCAATGAACTATGAACCTCAAATCTCGGCCCCCCGATCGCAAACCCGAACTGATCCTCGCCTCCCATTCCCCGCGCCGACGCGAGCTGCTGGCGCTTCTCGGCCTGCCCTTTCGTGTGCTCGCTGCACAGACCGATGAGAGCAACCATCCCGCCGAAGCGACAGTAGAGATGGTCGCACGGCTGGCCCTCGCCAAAGCCCGCGACATCGCTGCCGCACATCCCTCCGCCCTCGTGCTGGGCTTTGACACAAGCGTCGCCCTGGACACGGAAACGCTGGGCAAACCCGCCGACGCCGAACAAGCCCGCGCGATGCTCCGCCGCATGCGCGGCCGCCCCCACATCGTCTACACTGGGATTGCGCTGGTCGAGAACGGCCGGGAAACGGTCGTGACAGCCAGGACACTCGTGCGCATGCGTGACTACACGAACGAAGAACTGGCGGCCTATGTCGCCTGCGACAACCCTATGGACAAGGCCGGAGCTTATGCCATCCAGAGCACCTCTTTCCACCCCGTCGCCTCCTGGGACGGATGCTATGCCAACGTCATGGGCCTTCCCCTCTGCCACCTCGTCCACGCCCTGCAAACCTGGGGGATCACTCCCCCCGCCGATGTCCCCACCGCTTGCCAGTCCTACACCGGTCAGCCCTGCACCGCGTTCCCCGCCATCCTCCAGCAGTAGGAACCGGGCACCCCTGCCCCGGCGCGCTTGGATTTGGGGGCAGGCATCGCAATGGAATCGAGGCTTTAGCCGGTTCGCCGCCTGCGGGTCCAAGGCCCTATGTCACGATACCCCTTGGGGCTGTAGGCGGGTTCACCCCACCACCAAGGAGAACAACCAGTAGGTCGCCGGTCTCGAATCGTAGCATAGGGGTTCGTGCCCGTGGACGGCCACAAGGCTGACG
>JAOZPF010000170.1 GCA_029932895.1 Anaerolineae bacterium
CCGGTGCCCCACTGGGACCTGGGACCGGAGCTGGGCATCCTTGATTTCGAGCGGGGCGTGAAACTGGCCGGAAGCCGTTTCTATGTTTTGCGCGGGGTTGGAGCGCGCCTGCAGCGAGCGCTCATCGCCTGGATGCTGGACGTGCATACGAGAAAACATGGCTATATCGAGATCTACCCTCCCTTCGTCGTCAAGGAAGCATGTATGTGGAACGCCGGGCAACTCCCCAAGTTCGCCGACAACATCTACCACGATGTTGAGGACGATATGTGGTTCATCGGCACCGCCGAGATCCCCCTGACCAACCTGCACCAGAACGAAATTCTGGATGGGGACACATTGCCCCTATGCTACGTAGCCTACAGCGCCTGCTTCCGCCGCGAGAAGATGAGCGCCGGGCGGGACGTGCGGGGCATTAAGCGAGGACACCAGTTCGACAAGGTCGAACTGTACAAGATAACCACGCCGGAGACCAGCTATGACGAGTTAGAGGCGATGGTCGAGGATGCCCTGGACATCTGCCGTTGTCTCGGCATCCCCCATCGTCTGGTAGAGCTCTGTACGGGCGATCTGGGTTTCCACGTGACCAAGACCTACGACATCGAGATGTGGGCACCTGGTTGCAGCGAGTGGCTGGAGGTGAGTAGCCTGAGCAACTGCGAAGCATTCCAGGCCCGGCGGGCGAACATCCGCTACCGACCAGGGCCCGTAGCCAGGCCCCGCTTCGTACACACCCTTAATGGATCTGGACTGGCGTTGCCCCGGCTGATGATCGCGATTATGGAGAACTACCAACAGGCGGATGGCAGCATCCTGGTGCCCGAGGTGCTGCGACCATGGATGGGTGGGATAGACATCATCGGCGGACAGGATTGACAGTTGCTCGCTAGCGTGGTAGAATCTGAAGAACTCACAGGGAGAGCTACCCTCGGACACGGAGGGATGGCCGAGTGGACTAAGGCGACGGTCTTGAAAACCGTTGTGGCCGCAGGGTCACCGAGGGTTCGAATCCCTCTCCCTCCGCCACAATAAACAAACGACCAGCAACACGCGGGGAGGTGCCAGAGTGGACGATTGGGGCCGCCTGCTAAGCGGTTGTGGGGCTAATAACTCCACCCAGGGTTCGAATCCCTGCCTCCCCGCCAGTTTTGGATGCTCGATACTGGACGCTTGAAGCTGGACATAGATGGTGGGTTGAACGGAGTTGAGGGGTTGGGCTGCATCGAGCGACCAGCATCCAGCGACGAATATCGAGTCGTGCCCTCGTGGCTCAGCGGATAGAGCGTCTGGTTGCGGACCAGAAGGTCGCAGGTTCGAATCCTGCCGAGGGTACTGGAAATCGAAAAGGCCGTAGAATTTGGCTTCCCCCCTTTCCCAACACCCCAGCGTGAGGCCGCCGAAATCGCGCAGGAGTCTGGCGGTGACCGAACGCTGGGTTCTGGTTGTTTCCCCTAGATCACCTTAACCCGCGCCGGACACGTCGCGCGTCTCGTCAACGTCAGCGCGAGGTTCATAAGACGCGGCAAGCGCCGATCGCCGGGATATGGAATCCCTTGTTGACAAACCCCTCCCCCTCGGCGATAATAGAGTTATGCGCCAACAGATACCGACCCTCTGGGTCCTCGCCGCGCTCATCGCAGCGGCACTGGCCTGCAACGTGCCCTCCGGCCTGGCTCCACCGTCGTTCTTAGCCACTGCAACCGCCACACCCACCGTGACCCCCACGCCGACCCCCACCCTTACCCCAACCCCAACGCCCACACCTACGCCCACGCCCGACCCGGCCGAGTGGCTTTCCGATGCCGCGCAAGCGATGCAACACGGCGACTACGGGACCGCCGCCCAGCTCTACCGCCGACTGCTCACCCTCCCCCTCGACGGAGGGACCAGGGAGCGGGTCCGGCTTGGCCTGGGGAGAGCCTACCTGCGCGATGGGGAGTACTCCGACGCCGTCAATGCCCTCCGCGATTTTCTCGCTGCCCACCCCGAGAGCGCACTGGCTCCCGAGGCCCACTTCTTGCTGGCCGAAGCGCTGGTCGGCGCGGACGAGCCGCTGGCAGCGGCCAATGAATACCGCGCATACTTATCGGCCGGAACGGTCATCACCTCCTACGTCAACGAATGGCTGGGAGACGCCCTCTACGCCAGCGGTCACTACACATCCGCCATCGAAGCCTACGAGGCCGCCGCCGCCGAGGCGCCCGACCGCTCCACCGAGGTGGGCGTGCGCGAAAAACTGGCCCTCGCTCACGCCACGCTGGAGGACTACCCCGCCGCCCTGACCCAGTACGACGCCATCCTCGAAATCGCCCAAATAAGTGCCTATCGGGCCCGCATCGAACACCAGGCCGCTGAGACGCTCATCCTATCCGGGGAGACCGAGGCCGGCTATGCCCGCCATCTGGCCCTTGTCGAAACCTACCCCACCGAACTCTACGCCTACCACTCCCTGGTCAAATTGGTGGAGGCCGGATACCTGGTGGATGATTTCCTGCGCGGTGTGGTGGATTACTACGGTGGGGCATACGGACCGGCGGTCGAGGCGTTCTATCGCTACATCCGCGCCTATCCTGAGACCCACTCAGGCGACGCCCACTGGTATGCAGGCTTATCCTACCTGGCCGCCGATAGTCTCGATCTGGCCGCCAGGGAGTTTCAACTACTGATCGAGACCCACCCGGAGAACGAACGCTGGGGCGACGGCTGGATGAAACTGGCCGAGGTGTATGCCGGTGATGGCGATGTGGCGATGGCCGTCGAAACTTACCGGCAATTCGCTGAGATCGCCCCCGACCATCCCCGTGCGCCGGAGGCACTCTGGGAGGCGGCCGAGCTCCTGGAGCGCGGTGGCGACCTCCAGGCCGCCGCCGAGGCTTATCTCGATTGCCATGTTCGGTATCCCGATTCCGACTATGGCCCTCCGGCCCTCTTCCGCAGCGGGCTCCAATCCTATCAACTGAGTGAGTTCGTGGAGGCCGCCGTCGCCTGGGACACACTGGCCGAGATCTACTCCGACTCGCCCTATACCCCCACCGCCCGCCTCTGGCTGGGTAAGCTCCGCCTGGCCCAGGGGGACCCGGAGGCCGCCAGGGTCGCCTTTGGGGAGGCCGCCGCCGCTGACCCCCTGGGCTGCTACGGCCTGCGCGCCGCTGACCTGGCAGCCGACCCGCTCTCCCCCATGTTCTCACCCACCCAATACATCCCCCACGACGACGAGGCCGCGGCCCAGGCCGAAGCGGAGGCCTGGTTGGCCGGATGGCTGAGGTTGGAGGACCCCGCAGCGATCTCCGTACGCCTGGGCGAGATCGGCCCCGATGGCCCAGCAGAACCATGGGCCCAGCTCTCAGACTCAGGATTCGCCGAAGCCTTGATCGCTGACCCCCGCCTTCGACGGGGCCTGGAACTATGGCGACTGGGGCGCTTTGAGGAGGCCAAATGGGAACTTGAGGCCCTTCGCAACGCCACCAGATCGGATGCGCTGATCCAATACCAACTGGCCCTCCTGTTCCGCGAAATCGGCCTCTACCGCTCCTCTATCCTCTGCGCCATGAGAACCGTGTCCCTCTCCCCGGCCGACACGGTCCTCGACGCTCCTTCCTTCATCGCACGCCTGGCCTATCCCGTTTACTACGAGGACCTGGTATTACAGAACAGCCGCGAACATGAGATCTCCCCGCTTCTCGTCTTCGCCCTGATTCGCCAGGAGAGCCTTTTCGAGAGCCTCGCGACGTCAGTGGCCAGCGCACAGGGGCTGATGCAGGTGATTCCCTCTACCGGTGCCCAGATCGCCGCTGAACTGGGCTGGCCGCCGGACTACGAGACTGACGATCTGTACCGTCCTTACGTCAGCCTGCGCTTTGGCACCTACTATCTGGCACAGCAGCGGGACCGCTTCGATGGCCGTCTCGACGTGGCATTAGCGGCATACAACGGTGGCCCATCCCGGGCCGAGCGCTGGCTGGAAAGCGCCGGTGAGGATCCTGACCTGTTCCTCGAGCTCATCACCCTGAGCGAACCGCGCCTCTACCTCCAGCGCATCAAGGAGCACCTCGCCGTCTATCAGGTCCTGTATGGCGAAAATTGACCCCTTTCGGATGGCTGGCACCCGGAAGCAAGCCCAAAGGAGCACGTTGCAGCACCAGCTTATTCAGTTCCCCCCAATCCACACCCGAAAGTGTCCAGTATCCCTAATTGCTCCCCATGAGTTCCCGCATTGCCCCGATGGCTCTCTCGACGTCCTCATCACCGATCCAGTAATGGGTCACGGCCCGGAAGCGACCGAGCTCCCGACCTAAGAGCAATACCCCGCGCTCCGCCAGTCCATCCACCACTTCCTCCGGGCTCTTCGACACGCCCTCGGCCAGCCAGAAATATATGATGTTTGTCGCCACCGGCCCGACCTCCACCCCTGGTATCTCGGCCAATCCCTCAGCCAATCGCCTGGCTCGGGCGTGATCCTCCGCCAGCCGCCCGGTCATCTGCTCCAGGGCCACAATACCGGCCGCCGCCAGCACCCCAGCCTGACGCATCCCACCGCCGACCACCTTCCGCGCCCGTCGCGCCTCGGCGATGAAATCGGAACCGCCAACCAGAAGTGACCCCACCGGTGCGCATAATCCCTTCGAGAGGCAAAACATCACCGAGTCCACCTCCCGCACCAACTCCCGCACGTCCATCCCCAACGCTGCCGCCGCGTTGAAGATGCGCGCCCCATCCAGATGGACCCGCAGGCCATAATCGCGGGCCAGGCGTGCCACGCTTGCGGTGTACTCCGCCGTCAGCGGCGTGCCGTTGCACATATTGTGGGTATTCTCCAGACAGACCAGCCGCGTGCGGGGAAAGTGGACGTTGTCCTCGCGGATCGCCTTCTGGATGTCCTCCAGCCGCAATGTGCCATCGGGTTGGTTGGGGACAGGCCAGGGCATAATCCCCCCCAGAGCGGAGATCCCTCCCTGCTCGAAGAGATAGGTATGGCTGCGATCTCCAAGGATCACCTGGTCACCCCGCCCGCAATGGGTCAGAAGCGCCACCAGGTTTCCCATCGTGCCGCTTGCCACAAACAGCGCCGCCTCCTTCCCCAGCCGCTCCGCCGCCATCGCCTCCAGTCGGTTGACGGTGGGATCCTCCCCAAAGACGTCGTCCCCCACCTCCGCCCGGTACATCGCCTCCCGCATCGCCGCCGTTGGACGGGTCACTGTGTCGCTACGCAGGTCAATAATCTTCATACTTCACCTCCCGGTCACGTTGTGCATAGATGGGTATATAGAACGAAATTATAACCCTTCTCCCGCTCAGGTCAACATCCCGCACTGGGCAAGCCCGCACTGCCCGCTTGACCTTCCCCCCAGGTTGCCTATAATCAATAGCTGTTCCGATCAAGGTGATCTTGATTGACACAGATGAACCGAGCTGAGATGCCGGAGTAAGGTGCAAACAGGGAACTTGAGTGTGGAAGTCATCCTGACCCACGAAAACGCGGATTTCGACGCCATCGCCAGCTTGCTGGGGGCAAGCCGGCTGTTCCCGGCCGCCATACCTGTGCTACCTCGCCGCATCAACCGCAACGGGCGCGCCTTCCTGGCCCTCTACAGCGCCGAACTCCCTTTCGTCGAGCCCGATGACCTCCCCCGGGGTAAAATCAGGCGCGCCATCCTCGTGGACACCCAGAGCCTGACCACGCTCAGGGGAATGGGGCGCGATCTGCAGGTAGACGTCATTGACCATCACGAACTTGACCGCGATTTGCCCCCCCACTGGACCTACTCCGGCGAGCCGATGGGAGCCACGACCACGTTGCTGGTGGAGGAGATCTCGGCCCGCTCCCTCAGGCTGACCAGCATCGAGGCCACACTCCTGCTGCTTGGCATCTACGAAGACACCGGCTCTCTGTCGTATACCGGGACGACGGCCAGGGATGTGCGGGCGGCAGCCTGGCTGATGGAGCAGGGAGCCCGCCTGGCCGTCGTCAACGAGTTCATCCATCACCCCCTCGCGCCTGAGCAGCGCGAACTCTACGAGCGGCTGCTAGAACAGAGCGAAACCCACGAGATCGAAGGCCACAGCATCGTCATCTCCTGGGCCGAAGCGCCGGAGTTCTCAGAAGAGATCTCGACCCTGGCCCACAAACTGCGCGAGTTGATGGAGCCATCGGCGCTGTTCGTACTCGTCGCCCTCGGCCAGCGCATTCAACTCGTCGCCCGCAGCACAACCGACGATATTGACGTTTCCACCGTGGCCGGGCACTTCGGCGGCGGAGGACACAGGCGCGCTGCCGCTGCGCTCATCCGGGACCGTTCGTTACAGGCAGTGCACGAGGAACTGCTGCGTTTGCTGCCGGAGCTCGTGCGACCAAACATCACCGTCGCTCAGGTGATGTCCCGAGGGGTGCAGGTCCTCTCCCCCGACGAGACCGTCGCCGACGCGGACAGGCGCATGCGACGCACTGGCCACGAAGGGTACCCGGTCGTGAAGGACGGAAACGTGATCGGACTGCTGACCCGCCGAGCAGTGGATCGGGCGTTGCA
>JAOZPF010000171.1 GCA_029932895.1 Anaerolineae bacterium
CCCCTATGCTATCCGCACAGGGCGTCGGGACCATAACGTTCGGCCACACGCACCACGCCGACCTGGCTCGACTGGACCACGACGTGAACTATTTCAACACCGGCACCTGGATCCCCATCTTTTCCGACGACACCCGGCTCGACGCCAGGGAACAGGCATACCTCTTTGTCGAGGTCCACGACGGCGCGTCCCGCCTGCTGCGCTGGAACGACACGACCGGCACTCCAGAACCGCCCAAGATCATCGACCGCAGTTGGCATTCCCCCCGCCACACGTCACCTCGCCGGGCGAGGAAGTAGAACTGCCTCACGCTCCCTTCTGTCGCCCAGGGGAGCCAGGAGTTCACCGGAGGCAAGATGCCCGAGATTCAGGGATACCGCTTCAAAGAGATGACAGTCGATGGGGAGGTAATCACCCGCGACCTGATCCTGCTGCCGGACAGGGTGGTGAGGAACTGGCGACGCCAAGAGGGGCACCGGCTGAGCGCAGCGGACCTGCAAGTGGTTCTGGAGGCCAAGCCGGAGGTGCTGATAGTGGGTACCGGGGCCTATGGGCTGGTGCGGGTCCCCAGGAAGACCCGGCGGGCGGTGCGGGCGGCGGGCATCGAGCTGCGGATCGCCCCCACAGGCAGGGCCTGGCGGTTGTACAACGAGCTGCGAGAACACAGACGGACGGCCGCGGCGTTTCATCTGGCGTGCTGAGCCACGCGGACCGTCCGGGAGGAGTGAAAACGTGACGCGCGAGCGGTTCAAGTTACTCTCGGCCGTCCATCTCTTTCTCATCCGCGAGGGGCAGGTGCTCCTCCTGCGCCGTTACAATACTGGCTACGAGGACGGGAATTACAGCGTCGTCGCCGGTCACCTGGACGGGGAGGAAGAGGTCAGGGCAGCGATGGCGCGCGAGGCGCGCGAGGAGGTCGGGATCAAGGTCGCGCCCCAGGCGCTCCAGGTCGTGGGGGTGATGCACCGCCGCTCGGACGACGAGCGGATCGACTTTTTCCTCACCGCCACGACGTGGTCAGGTCAGGTGGCGAACCGGGAGCCGCAGCGCTGCGACCGCCTGGCCTGGTACGACCTGGACGGGCTGCCGCAGAACGTGATTCCCTACGTTCGCCAGGCGCTGGAGAACTACCGTCGCGGGGTCTGGTTCGACAGCTTTGGCTGGCCCTCGCCATCCACCACGCCGCCGTTCCATATCCGCCCCCTCGGCGACGAGGATCGGGAGTGGGCGGCCCAACTCGTCGCCACGCGCTGGGGGGCGGAAGAGATCGTCACCCGTGGTGCTATCCACCACGTCCGCCGCCTACCGGGATTCGTGGCCGTGGCGGAGGACGAGAGAGTAGGTCTGCTCACCTATCATCTCACCGGCAAAGCGTGCCAGATCGTGAGCCTCGACAGCCTCTGGCCCGGTATCGGGGTCGGCAGTGCGCTGATCCAGGCCGCCCGGGGTGCCGCGCAGCAGGCCGGCTGCCAGCGGCTCTGGCTCATCACGACGAACGACAACCTGGAAACACTGGGCTTTTACCAGCGGCGAGGCTTTGCCCTGGTCGCAGTCCACCGAGACGCGCTCGCCGTCGCGAGGCGGCTCAAGCCCGAGATCCCTCTCGTGGGCGAACGCGGTATTCCCCTGCGGGACGAGATCGAACTGGAAATCATCCTATAGGAAAGGGAACGCGCCAATGGCTCCAACCCGCTTTCACAACCGCTACTTTATCGTCGTCTTTCTCGTCAGCCTGACCATGCTGAGCGCCGAGGTCACGGTGACACGCCTTCTCTCTTACAAGTTCTACTTCCACTTTGTCTTTCTGGTCATCTCCCTCGCCCAGCTCGGCATCGCCGGAGCCGGGGCCTGGGTCTTTGCCCTGGAGGAGCGGGGGGAGAACCGCAAGCTCTTTCTTTGGGGACTGATCGGCATCGCCCTCTTCGCGCTCCTATTCCTCCTGGGATATGCCTGGCTGTCCCCTCGGCCCAACGTGGGCATGGCCAAGATCAACGGCGCAAAGGCAGTGCCGTATCTCCTGGCCCTCGCCCTGCTCCTCGTCGCCCTCTACTTCTCCGCGGGGGTTGTCTACTCCGCCCTCTTCAGCCGTTACAAGTCGCGCTTCAACCAACTCTATGCCGCCGACCTGGTCGGCGCGGCGGCGGGATGCGTCGCCTCCGTGGGGCTGATGTGGCTGTTTGGACCGGTCAGAACCCTCGTCGCCTCTGCACTGTTGGCTGTGCTGGCAGCGCTGCTGGTCCCAGCTCCCAGCCAACCACTGCGGCGGGCGGCCCGCGTCAGCGGCCTGGCACTCCTGGCAATCGGAGTGCTGGTCGCCTGGTCGAACCCCCAGCTCTTTGATCCCAACGCCCGCCACCCCGTGGCGGGGATAACCGCACACGCCTGGAACCACCTGGCACGGACCGACCGGGTGGGGCCGGGCCACTATATCATTGATGGCGACGCCTCGACCTGGGTGATCGATCCCCAATCCGACGTAGAGTACACCGTCACCGTGCCGAACCCACGAGTCGCTATCATCGGCGTCGGTGCGGGGCCGCAGCTCAAGACAGCACTGGAGCACACGGGGAACACCATCCTTGCCATTGACATCAACCCAGATATCATCGCGTGGAGCGTGGGGGAGGATGCCGCCTACAACGGCAACATCTTTAACTGGCCTCAGGTGATCGCCGCTGTGGACGAGGGCCGCCACGCGATTCGCTCGTCGGCGGAGCCGTTCGACCTGATCGTGATGCACGCGGTGGATACCTACGCGGCGTCAAGCGCGGGAGCTTATAGCCTCTCGGAGAATTATCTCTACACCGTGGAGGCGTTCGCTGACTTTAGCTCCCGGCTGACGCCGCAGGGCGTGATCGCCATCCGCCGCTGGCTCTTTTACCCGCCGCGGGAGAACCTGCGACTCTTTACTACCATCTACCAGTTCCTCACCACGGCAGGGGCCGCCAACCCGGCGGACCACATCATCGTGCTGGCCCCGGTGGAGGATTACCGCAGGCCGGACCTGAAAGAATGGGGATACATTCTGTTCAGCCGGCAACCGTTCACAGAGGAGCAACTGACACGGGTGGACGCGTACGTCGCTGCACATCACTGGAGCTATCTCCACCGTCCAGGCACCGACCTGGACACCCCCTTCTCCGAGTTTGCCACCAGCAGCGACCACGCTCAGTTCTACCGTGACTACCCCTACTTTGTGAAACCGTGCACCGATGCCAATCCCTTTTTCTTCCAGTTCGTCCCGCCCTTCGCCTCCCTCTACGCCGAGGCGACCGCCACCCGGTCGGTCGTCTACAACCAGAGTTCCGACCTTTTGTTCATCACCCTGCCCGTCCTCATCCTCCTCGTCATTCTCCTGCTGGCGCTGCCACTCTACCTGCGTCGGGGCACGTTCCGTCCCGGCCCCGGCCTGACAGCCTCCACTCTCTACTTTGCCTCCCTCGGCGTCGGCTTTATGGCTGTCGAACTGGCCTCCATCCAGGTGCTGACCCTCTTTCTCGGTCACCCCACCTACGCCCTCAGCGTCGCCCTGTTGGGAATGCTGCTCTTTGCCGGGGTCGGCAGCGCGCTCGTACAGAGATTCCCCACCGAACGGGTCAAGGGCATTGGTCTGCTCATCGCCGCGCTGGCTGTGTTCGCGGCCCTGGGCCTCCTTCCCCTCGTCCACCGGCTCATCTCGGCCCCCTTCTGGGCACGGGTCGCTCTCACGCTGGTCTACCTGGCGCTGGTCGGCATACCCATGGGGATGCCGATGGCAACCGGAATCCGGCTCATCGGTCCAGAGAACAAGCCACAGGTGGCCTGGGCCTGGGCGTGCAACGGGGGGGCAGCCGTGGTGGGGACGAATCTGTGTATGATCCTGATGGTCTACTTTGGCATGCCGATCGTCTTCCTGGTGGGAGCTGGCTGCTACCTACTGGCCTTTATTATGCTGACCCGAATGCGGACCGTGGGCGCGTGGTGAGGCGACCAGCCCGCCCTCACAGCAACTCGATCTCCCAATCGACCACCTGGAGGTCGGGACGGTTGGTCTCGATCCAATGCACGGCGCGCTCCAGGACGGTGTGGGTCCGCCCGGGGTCGTTGGCGACCGTCGCCAGGCCAATGACTGCCGACTGCCAGGCGTCGTTGTGACCCACCTCGGCGGCGGACAGGTTGAACTCGCGCCGCAGCCGGTTGAGGAGCGGCTTCAGGCGGCTGCGCTTTCCCTTGAGCGAACCGTTGCCCGGCAGATGCAACTCGATGCGGCAGATTCCGACGACCATCACTCCTCCCGCTTTACCACCAGGCGATGGACCGTCACATCGACCCCGCCAAAGCGGTACTTGTACCGCTCGCCGCCGCGCATAAAGTCGTACTCGCTCCACCCCTGCTCGATGGCATGGCGAATCAGGTAGCCAGTGAGGACGATGCCGGCGCCAAAACCGGGGTCGTTCCGCCAGTCCAGGCCAGAGTTATAGACCCACACCCGGTCGTTGTAGACAAAGCTAAAGTAGGCAGCCAGCTTGCGCTCCGCCACCCGGAGGAAAGAGAGTTGAAGCCAACCGGCGTCAAAGGTCACCCGGGCCAGTTCCCGGAAGAAGGCGCGCATCGGCGGAGTGAGAAAAGCACTCTTTTCCGGCCCGCCAGCGACCATCAGCGCCATCAAGTCCTCCACCTCTGCCTCCAGGTCCTGGCCCTTGGCGACGATGTACCACCTCAGCCCCTCTGCTGCCGCCGCGCGGCGCATCTTGCGCCGCAGCTCATGACGGTGCTTTTTGTCAAGAGAGGCCACATACTCTTCCCAGGTCGCTGGCAGGCTGACCACCGGGCAGACCTCTTGCACCTCCATCTCCACCATCCACCCGCGCGCTCGGGCCAGCCGGGGAAGTATGCGCAGCGTCGGCGAGTCGCGGCGGATGTTGCAGAGGTCGAGCATATCCCAGGCCGGCGCAGCGGGGCCGCCGAGCAAGTCCAGCACGGCCTCGTAGCTCGCCTCCTCCCGCCCCCGCACGGCGATCAGGTCCAGATAGTCCGATACCTCCACACAGCCGACCGTCTGCACGACACGCCCCCCATCCGCCCGCTCGGCGACGAACAGCGGTGCCAGACCGGCCAGCTCGCCGTTCTCCCGCACAGTGATGAGAGCCAATTCTCCCTCCCCCAGATGCCGCCACCATGTCCGCGCGTAGACTGGGGTGAGAAAGGGGGTGTCGACCGCCGCGCGGCGCAAGAGGGCACTCCATTCCTGCGCCAGTCGGTCAAAGGCGGCGGGGTCACGGTGCAATTCGACGTGGGTGGGCATCTGCTCCTCCAGGCTCCAGCACGCCCTGATTATAGAGGGCGGGTCTGTTTTGTCAACGCCAGCGCAGGGGATATAATCTCGTAGGGGCAACCCTTGCGGTCGCCCGGTAGGGGCGGCCCTTGCGGTCGCCCAGAAGGTTTGATGGCTGGTCATAGGCAAGGTTCCCACCCGCTCTGCGGACACGAGAAACTGCTCATCGTCAACGGTGACGACATGGGACGCAGCCCTGGGGTGAGCGCTGGTATCCTCCAGGCCCACCGCCGTGGCCTGGTCAGCAGTTCGACAGTGATGGTCAACCTGCCGGGGGCCGCAGCGGCGGTCCGCCACGCGACGGCCCAGGCGGAACGGCTGGGCCTGGGCGTCCATCTCAACCTGACCGCCGGGCCTCCCGTGCTCCCGCCAGAAACAATCCCCTCCCTGGTCGGTCCTGCTGGCTGCTTCTACCCCGTTCGCCACCTCGTTCCCCGCCTAGCGGCACTGGACCTGGGGCAGGTGCGGGCAGAGTTGGTCGCCCAGATCGAGCGCTTTCGCTCCTGGGGGCGCGAACCGACTCACTTTGACTGCCACCACCACCTCCTCTATCTGGACCCGCGGCTGTTCCGCGTGCTGACGGGATTGGCACAGCAGTACCGGGTGCCCATCCGCTACCCCTGGCCTCGCGGGGAGGAGCGGACGCACCAGGAGCTGGCTGCTCTGGCCGAGGCACACAGAGTACCACCCTCCTCCCTGCCCTCCATCATCGCCGGCTGCCACGCGGTGCTGGCGGAGAGCGGTGTACGTGTGCCGGACCGCTGCTTGCTTTCATTCTATGGAGCCACCGCCACCCTCGAACACCTGTGCAGCCTGCTCGCCGGGCTGCCGCCGGGGGTGAGCGAACTGATGTGCCACCCCGGTATAGCAGATGATGAGCTACGCGCCCAGAGCAGCTATGTGGAGGGGAGGGAACGGGAACTATCCATCCTGACAGACCCCCGCGCACGCCGAACCCTCTCGGCGGCCGGGATCCGTCTTGTCTCCTTCTTGGATTTGTAGGTGTGGGGCAAGCCACCGGCTTGCCCTCGCAATTGGAGGTCGCGCTTGGAGCGCGACGTCGCTATGGAATATAGGCTTTAGCCGGGTCGAGGAACCCAGGCTCCAATGGGAGACCAAGTACCCCGGCTAAAGCCTACAGTCCGGATTGTAAAGACGATTTTGGTCAGG
>JAOZPF010000172.1:0-2191 GCA_029932895.1 Anaerolineae bacterium
CAGTTCGGCAGCCCCTATGCCGCCGCTGCCAGCGGTCACGTGGACGACGTGATCCTGCCCCGCGAGACGCGGGCCAAGCTGGTGACCGCGCTCGATTTTCTGCGCGATAAGCAGGCGGCGACGCTGCCCAAGAAGCACGGCAACATTCCGTTATAGGCAAAAGCTATGCAACCCTGGAAAACCCTCTCCCGCCGCACGGTGCTGAACTATGGGCGGTTCCTGACCGTCGAGGAGCACACCGTCGAGCTGCCCGACGGCCGCACCATCCCGCGCTGGCCCTGGATCATCACGCCCGATTACATCAACGTCGCCGCCGTGACCGCGGCGGGCGCGTTCCTCTGCTTCCGCCAGACCAAGTACGCTGTGAAGGGCACGTCCCTGGCCCCGGTGGGCGGGCACATCGAGCCCGGCGAAGCCCCCCTGGACGCGGCCCAACGAGAACTATTGGAAGAGACCGGATACGAGGCCACTCTCTGGACCCCCCTAGGGCAGTATGCCGTGAACGGCAATCGCGGCGCGGGCGTGGCACACCTCTTTCTGGCCCGTGGCGCGCGGCGTGTGACCGAACCGAGCGGCGGTGACCTGGAGGAGCAGGAACTGCTCGCCCTCAGCCGCTCCGAGGTTGAGGCGGCCCTCGACAGCGGCGAGTTCAAGGTGCTGGCGTGGGCCACGGTCATGGCGCTGGCGCTGCGTCACTTGGAGGACCAATGACCGAGCCGCTCCTCACCGCGCTGGTCATCTCCGGCCTCAGCCTGCTGCTCCTTTTTGTGGCTCTGGCCTGCCTCTACGGGCTGATGCTCCTCCTCACCGCCATCACCGCCCCCCCACCCGCCCAACCAACCCCATCAGCCACCCGCCTCCGCGCCGCCGCCATCGCCGTCGCGGTGGCACGGGCCGCAGGGGAAAGAAGCGACACCAGCGCACCAAGCGGCAGAGAGCCAGCCGGCTGGTGGTCCATCTACCACCAGCGCCGACTGACGCAGGGGCGGTCCAGGAGGCACGGGGGATGAAACGGTACCGCATCGTGTTGGAGGAGCAGACCTTTGAGGTCGAGATACTGGACGACCCGCGCCAAGAGCGGGTGCGGGTGCGGGTCAACGGGGAACTATTGACCGTGGAGGTGGAGGAACTGAACGCACCCGCTCCCGCCGGCCCACAGGCCGCCGCGCCGTCACCCGACTCCAACCAGGCCCGCACCGTCCTTGCCCCCCTGCCCGGCGTGGTCAAGCTGGTCGCCGTCCGGCCGGGCCAGCGGGTCAGCGTGAACGACGAACTGGTCGTCATCGAAGCGATGAAGATGGACAACGTCATCCGCGCCCAACGGGAGGGAATCATTGGCACCATCCACGTCACCGTGGGCCGCCAGGTTGACCACGGCGCGCCGCTGCTCGATTTTACCGACTGAGGAAGGCCCAGCGTGGGTACCATCGATCTGAGCCAGCTCCTCGGCGGCCTCCTGACCATCACCTGGCAAGAGGTCGTGATGGTCGGCGTGGGGGGAGTGCTGATCTATCTGGCCCTCGCCAAAGAGTACGAGCCGACGCTGCTCCTGCCCATCGGCTTTGGCTGCATGCTGGGCAACTTGCCAGTGGCGAGCGAGATGGTCGGCCCAGAGGGACTGTTCGGCCTGCTGAAGCGGGCCGGGATCGATACGGAGCTGTTTCCCCTGCTCATTTTCCTCGGTGTGGGAGCGATGATGGACATGCGCCCGCTGCTGAGCCAGCCGGTCTTGGTCCTGATGGGCGCGCTGGGCCACCTGGGCATCTTTGCCACGCTGGTGGTGGCGGTGCTTTTGGGTTTCAATCTGGCCGAAGCGACGGCTATCGGCGTCATCGGCGCCATCGACGGGCCGACGGTGATCTATGTCGGGGCCCGCCTGGAGCCCCTCTTTGACACGCCGGGGTTGGCGGCGGCGGTGGCAGTGACCGCCTACTCCTATATGAGCTTGGTGCCCATCATCCAGCCGCCGCTGATGCGGCTCTTTACCACCCGCCGGGAGCGAGCCGTCCGCATGGAGTACACCCCCCGCCCGGTCTCCAAGACAGCGGTGCTCCTCTTTCCCCTCATAGTGACGCTGTTGGCGGCTGTCTTTCTCCCCCAGGCCGCCCCGTTGATCGCCACGTTGATGCTGGGCAACCTGATGCGGGAGGCGGGCGTGGTGGAGGAGCTCGTCCGCACCGCCCAGGAGGCA
>JAOZPF010000172.1:2201-6471 GCA_029932895.1 Anaerolineae bacterium
CTATCGGCTCGATGATGCAGGGGGCGAGTTTCCTAAACCTGGGCACCGTCAAGGTGCTGGGGCTGGGCCTAGTCGCCTTTGCTCTGGACACGGCCGGCGGCCTGCTGTTCGGCAAGCTGGTCTATCTGCTCTCGCGGCGGCGGATCAACCCCCTGGTGGGCGGGGCGGCGACCAGCGCTTTTCCGATGAGCGGGCGGCTGGCACAACAGGTGGCGCTGGAAGTGGACAACCAGAACTTTATCCTGATGCACGCCCTGGGGGCCAACACCGCCGGGCAGGTAGCCTCGGTCATTGCCGCCGGCGTGCTGATGGCGCTGGTCTTTCCGCTGCTGGGGCAGTAGCGAGCGGCGGCCCGCACCTAGATACCGCCGCCCCCCCGCTCCATCCGCATGGGAACGTCCACGACGACAGTCGTCCCCTTGCCCGGGGCCGACTGCACCTGCACCACCCCACCCAGCGCCCGCGCTCGTTCGCGCATTCCGATCAGGCCGAGGCGCCCTTTGGCTACCAGGTCCTCCACCTGTTCCGGGACCTCGAAACCGGAGCCGTTGTCCTGCACGTTTAGCCGCACCTTGTCCGCGCCAAAGACCAACTGCACCCGCACCCGCGAGGCATCAGAGTGCCGCCAGGCGTTGTTCAGAGCTTCCTGAGCGATCCGAAACAGTGCCAACTCCTCGTAGGGCGTCAGGCGCCTCGCCTCTCCTCTTACCTCGAACTCGACCTCTGCACCGCGCTCCTTCAAGCTATCCACCAGGCCCGTGATCGCCGGCACCAAACCCAAGTGGTCCAGCGCAGGGGGGCGCAACCCCTGGATAAAGAGGCGCGTGTCGCTTATCACCTGCCCGGTCATTTTCTGTAGCTCTCCCAGGCTCCGGGCGACGTGCTCTGGAAGCTGCCGGCGCGGAGAGGCGAGGGCCTCGAGCCGCCGCGAGATCGCGATCAGCATCTGGACCGTGCCGTCGTGAAGCTCCTGAGCGATGCGTTTGCGCTCTTCCTCACGCGCCACAGTGACCTGGCTGGCGTAGAAACGCATACCCTCGTAAAGACGTGCGTTCTCGAGCGCAATGCCAGCCTGACGGCCCACACTGCTGAGCATCGCTGCGTCCCAGTCCGAGAACACCTCCGTCCCCTCGACGGTCCCTACAGCCAACATACCAAAGACCTTGGCACCGCTGATGATCGGTGCCGCCACGACGCTGGTCATACCTGCGGCGACAAACGCGGGGACCGCGCCGGAGTACGTCCGGTAGTCAGCGACGACGACCGGGCGGCCGTTCTGTATCACCTCGCCCGCCAGCCCCTCCCCTTCAGGCACAACAGTATCCGCTACCTCCGGGGGCAGGTTGTGCACGTAAGGATAGCGGATGCATCCACTCTCGCGGTCCAGCAGGGCTATGACGCCAGCGTCAGCGCCAACCAACTCCTCGGCCATCTGAAGCACCCTGGGCATGACCCGCTCAAGCTCCAGCTCTGAGGTAATTTCCTCCGCTACCTGGGCCAGCCGCACCTGAGTGCGCAACTGCCGCGCCACGTCCTGGTGCAACTGGATGTTCTCAATGGCTACACCGATGTGATTGCCGATGGCGGTGACGAGCTCCAGGTCCTGAGAAGAGAACCGCCGCAGGCGACGGGTGCCCAGCGCCAGCACGCCCCGCACCTTGCCCTTGGACTTCATCGGGACAATGACCTGGGAGCGCACCCCCTCCTCGCGCACCGCCAGCCGCGTCAGCCGGGGGTCCTGACTGGAATCCTCCACCACCATCAGTTCCCCACATCGAGCGACACGCCCGCAGAAACCCTCTCCCAGGCTCAACCGGTCCACCTCGGCCGCCGATTCCTCCGTCACCCCCCGGAAGGCCGCCAGGACCAATTCACCTGCTTGTTGGTCCAGAAAAAAGACCAGGCCCACCTCCAGCCCCGTCACCTCCAGCACTTTGTCAAGCGCATCGCGCAGGACTTGCTCCAAGTCCATAGAACCGGTCACAATGTCATTGACCGCGTTGAGTGCCTGTAGCTGGGCAAGTGCTTCCTGCCGTAGCAGTTCCTCCTGCTTTCGCGCCCCAACGATCCAGACCACGAGGTAGCCGGCCGCAGTGACAATGACCGTCTCGACCACGGCGTCCACCGGGCGGGGCGAGATACAGACAGCGCGCGGCAGCATGAGGAGAAAAGAGACGACCAGAACAGCAATCCCTCCTGGCTGCCCAAACGCAAAGGACGCGATGGCGACCGGCAGGATAAAGAGCACCCGCTCCAACGTGTGCCGGCTCAGCGATGCGTCCACAAACGGCAACGGGCGGGCCTGAGGGGTGAGGTAGTAAAAAAGGGTGATGACGACAAGCAGGGCCGCTACCAGCAGGAAAAAATAGGTCCTCGGGGCCTGGGCCCATCGCCGCGCCACCGCGGGCACGTCCACTCCTCTCCCTTTCATCCACCCTTCCTCATCGCGTGTCATCCAACGAGATCCACCCCTTCTGAAGCGCCTTCAGCACCGCCTCGGTTCGCGAGCCAACCTCCAGCTTGCCAAAAATGTTGCCCAGATGGGTCTGCACTGTGCGCGCACTGATGGTAAGTGCGCTGGCTATCTCCCGGTTCGTCATCCCCTTGGCCGCCAGCCGCAAGACCTGGAATTCGCGCCGGGTGAGGTGGTCAAGGATGCTCTCCTCCCCCCCCGGCTGACTCCCACGGCGTTCTCTAGCAAAACAGTCGATCACCTTGCGCGTCACAGCCGGATGCAACACCGACTCTCCGCTATGCACGGCCCGGATGGCCTTGGTCAACTCGGCCGTGGAGACATCTTTCAGCAAATACCCTGCCGCGCCCGCCTCCAGGGCGGCAAAGATGTACTGGTCGTCGTCATAGGCCGTGAGCACGAGCACGGCAATGCCCGGGTTGGTCGCCTTGATCTGCCGCGTGGTCTCGATGCCGTTGAGCGTGGGCAAAGCGACATCCATAATGACCACATCGGGCAGGGAAGCGGCGGCCAACTGCACGGCCTCTGGGCCATCCGTCGCCTCGGCCACGACCCGGAGGTCCCCCTCCTGTTCCAACAGTTCCCTGGTCCCCTCTCGCACCAGGGTATGATCATCCACCAACATGACTCTGATCTGATCCATCCCTCTCTCCCGGACGCCTCTTGATGACAGCCACGATCCCGATCGTGAGGCGACCCAAACAGATTATAGGCCATTCACTATGGAAAAACAAGGTCAACAAGGCGCAGTTGTATAAGCAGAGTGGCGCACTTGGTCCCGCGGGCAAAGTGTGTATTTTTGCCGGGAGCAAATCAGGCGTTTTGAACGATGACAACGGCCCTGGAAACAGGTACAATAACATTAAAGGGTGTGGGATTCTCCAGGACTGTGGGGAGGAAGCGAATGGCTGAGACATTGACCTTGAAGACCACCGAGCAGACCGGCGCTCCTGCGTTTGTCTACGCGGGTCACGACCGGGGAGAGGTCCTCCGGGTGCTGGAAAAAGCGGCGGTCGATCCGGATTTCATCGCCGCGCTGACCTACCGTGGCTCCGAAACCCTGGAGGGATACGACCTCACTATGGAGGAAAAGGCCGCGCTGCTATCCGGAGATATCGCCTGGATCGAGGCGCATGTAGGCAGGTTGGATGCACGTTTACGCACGTGGCTGGAGTGTCGGCTTCAGCAAGAGATATGGTGAAAAGGAGCTTTAACCATGGATAATCTCGTTGCCGTTTTCGGGCAGGTCATCACGCTCTGCATCTCTGGAATTGTATGGACCACCGTCGCGGTGGGGCTCTTCCAACTCGTCCGCGGGTTAACCCATAGAACGCGGCTGACCTGGCGGCGGCCGATGCCCAAGAGATATGCCCAGCGCGCCGGATGAGCCACAGTGTAACGACCGGGCTGTTTCAGTAGAGGAGGATGCCAGCGTGACGCAGCAGTTCACAATAGACGCATTGCCCCCCTCCGAGATGGCGGAGAGGATGGAGACCGTCGGCGTCAAGAAAGCACACCTGGATTTCTGGAGCATGTTCGTCCTGGCCATTCTGGCCGGGGCTTTTATCGGCCTGGGAGCAGAGTTCTGCACCCTCGTCATCACCGACAGCGGCCTGGGTTTTGGCCTGAACAAGCTCCTAGGGGGGCTGGTCTTTAGCCTCGGCCTCATCCTGGTTGTCGTCGCCGGTGCGGAACTGTTTACCGGCAACAACTTGATCATGATGGCCTGGGCCGGCGGCAAGTTGACCCTGGGGCAGGTGATGCGCAACTGGGTCATCGTCTATGCCGGGAACATGT
>JAOZPF010000173.1:0-2628 GCA_029932895.1 Anaerolineae bacterium
AGAGGGCCATAGCGATCATCACCCTCTGCAGCATGCCGCCGGAGAGTTCGTGGGGGTAGGAACCGAGTAGTTGCCCCGTCTCTGGCAGTCCCACTGCCTCCAGTAATTCGCGGGCCTGCTGCCTGGCCTGGCGGCGGCCGACTTTTTGGTGCAGGCGGATGACGCGCACCAACTGGCTACCGACGGTAAAGACCGGGTTCAACGAAGTGGCGGGGTTCTGAAAGATCATTGTGATGTCGCCGCCCCGGACGCGGTGCATCTCGCGCGGTGGCAGGCTGAGCAGGTCGCGCCCGTTGAGCAGGATGCGTCCCTTTGTCACCCGGCCCGGCTTGGGCACCAACCCCAACACCGTCAGCCCGGTGACGGTCTTGCCGCAGCCGGTCTCACCCACCAGACCAAAGAACTCGCCGGGGTAGACCTCCAGGTTGACGCCGTTGATAGCCCGCACCTCCCCGCTGAGGGTAAAGAAACTGACGTATAGGTTCTCTATTTGCAGCGCAGGCTCTACCACCGACGGTCTCCTAAGCCGGATCTTTAACGGTACTGACGCGGGTCCAGAATATCACGCAATGTGTCCCCAAGCAAGTTGAACGCCAACACACTGATGAAAATAGCCATGCCGGGGAAGGTCGAGATCCACCACTGGTTGAGGATGAAACTGCGTCCCTGGCTGACCATAAGGCCCCAGTCGGGGGCGGGGGGCTGTGTGCCCAGGCCGAGAAAGGCGAGCGAACCCTCAGCCAGGATGACGGTGCCAAAATCAATTGTGGCCTGCACCAGGATGGGGGTGATGCAGTTGGGGAGAATGTGGCGCAGGATGATGGTGCTGCTGGGGACGCCGATGGAGCGGGCCGCTTCGACAAAATACCGCTCCCGCAGTGAGACGGTGACGCCGCGCACCAGGCGGGTGTACCAGGGCCACCAGGAGATGGCGATGGCGATCATGGCGTTGGTCAGGCTGGGGCCGACGGCGGCGACGATGGTCACCGCCAGGAGGAGGGAGGGAAAGGCGAGGAACAGGTCAGTGACGCGCATGATCAAATTGTCTACCCAGCCGCCGACGTACCCGGCGAGCGCGCCCAGCGGCGCGCCGATCAGCACGGCCAACAAGACCACCACCGTTGGAGCTTGAAGGGCGATGCGGCTGCCGATGACAATGCGGCTCAGAACGTCGCGCCCCAACTGGTCGGCGCCCAGCCAATAGGTCGTCGAGGGGGGCGCAAAGCGGTCCGGGACGTTCGTCCGCCCCTCCCCCTGGCTGGGGTAGGGAGCGACCCAGGGGCCAAATAGGGCTATGAGGAACAGCAGGAGGATGATCACCACACTGAACAAGGCCAGTGGGTCACGCAGAATGACGCGCACTGTGTAGCGGAGGCGGCGACGGGAGAGCCGCTCCGGCTGTCGTTCCTGCCCGCGTTCCGCACCAGGACGTTTCACGATTCACTCCAGACTGATGCGTGGGTCCAGCCACGCCTGCAACAGGTCCACGATGAGGTTGATGGTGACGTAACCCACGGCGGCGAACAGCGTCACACCCATGATGGCGGGATAATCCACATTGAGCAGTGAATGGGTGGTGAAAACTCCCAGACCGGGCCAGTTGAAAATGGTCTCGACGAAAAAGGTGCCGGTGAGGGCATAGGCCATGCTCAGGCCGATGACGGTCAGCGTCGGCCCCAGGCTGTTCTTGAGGGCATAGACGGAGATGACGAACCACTCTTTAACCCCGTAGGCGCGGGCGGTGCGGATATAGTCCTGGCTCAGCACCTCCAGCATAGTGGCCCGGGTCATCCGGGCAATGAGTCCCATAGGATAGGCAGCCAATGCAACGGCGGGGAGGGTGATGTGCCAGAGGACATTCTTAAAGACCACCCAGTTGCCCGTGACCGCCGAGTCCAACAGGAAAAAACCAGTGATGTGCTCGATGGGGTGGGTGAAGCGCAACGTCGTGTCCAGCCGCCCGGTGATGGGGAACCAGCCCAGATGGCGGTAGAAAATGACCTGCAACAGCAGGGCCAGCCAGAATGAGGGCAGGGAGACCCCGGTCAGCGAGAGAATGCGCACCAGTGTGTCGAACGGGCTGGACTGGAGGCGGGCGGAGAGGACGCCGAGGATGACGCCTACCAGCGCCGCCAGGGACATACCAGCGGCGATCAGCTCCAGCGAGCTGGGCAATCGCTCGGTGATCTCTTGCACCACCGGCCGCTTGGTGGCAATCGAGATCCCCAGGTCGCCGTGCAGGGCGTCGCGCAGGTAATAGAGGTACTGGACATAGATGGGCTTGTCCAGCCCCAGCTTGACCGTCATCGCTGCCACCTGTTCCGGGCGGGCGCGCGGCCCCACGTAGAGAGCCGCCGGGTCAGAGGGCACGACCCGCGCCAGGGTAAAAGTGATGATCGAGAGGCCCAGCAATACCAGGACGGACATTGCCAGCCGTTTCAGGATATAGTCCAGTTTAGCGACCATTTTGCACAAGTTTCTTCCCCCCTCCCTGTGCGGGGAGGGGGGAAGAATGATTGTAGTCCGGCGGCTATTGGGCCAGACGGATGGGGTAGAAGAAGGTGCTAAAGGGGTAGTTGGCGTTGTACTCGTACCCTTCCAGATAGGTGGGGACGGGACGGAAGACGC
>JAOZPF010000173.1:2728-6460 GCA_029932895.1 Anaerolineae bacterium
TAGTTGGCGTTGTACTCGTACCCTTCCAGATAGGTGGGGACGGGACGGAAGACGCTGGTGTCGTACAGGAAGAGGGAGGGCGAGTCTTCTACCAGGATGTTCATCGCGTCGATGTACATCTGCTGTGCTGTCTCTGGGTCGGTGGCGGTCAGCTCCAGCGCGCCGTCGATCAACTCGTCGTACTCCGGGTTGCAGTAGTAGCCGAGGTTGAAGAAGGGCGAATCCTCACAGTGGAACATGCTGGAGAGGTTGTCATAGCCATCGCTGATGGTGGGCCACCAGAGGAGGAGGAAGATATCCTGCGCTTCGGCGGGGTCGCCTTTGGCCAGCTCCCACTGCTGTGACCAGAGCATGGGGCGAATCTCGACATCAATGCCCAGCTCAGCCAGCGCGTCCTTGATGACGGGGGCAAAGCGCTCTTCGTTGATGTTCTCGGCGGCGTGGGTGAGCACCAGGCTGAACCCGCCGTCGGGGTATCCGGCCTGGGCCATGAGGTCCCTGGCCATTTCGAGGTCATAAGTATACTGTCCGACCTCGTCGCTATAGGGCCAGAGGCCGTGCGGCACGGGGCCGCGTGCCTGCTGCCCCAGCCCGCCCGTGCCGACCGCCACGACGTCGTCGTAGGGGATGGCGTAGGCGATGGCTTGGCGCACCAGCGGGTTGTTCAGCGGCTCTTTTTGCGTGTTCAACAGAGCGACATAGTTAAAGAGGGTCGAGTCCTCATAGACCACAAAGTCGGGGTGGGCCTGGCAGCTCTCCAGTGCCTCTGCTGGCAGCGAGAGGGCCAGGTCGACTTCGCCGCCCTCGAGCATCTGCGATTGCACCACCTGTTCGGGGACGATGCTGATGACCACTTTGTCGAACTGGTTGTCGTCCCAGCCGCCCCAGTAGTCCTCAAAGCGAGTGAGGACGATCTCCTCGTCAGGGGTGTAGCTCTCCAGCATCCACGGTCCGGAACCGGCCTCGTTCCCGGCCTCGAACCACTCCGAGTCCTCCAGCGCGGCGGCGTCGGGGCTCATTATCCAGGCGGCATAGGTGGAGGCGGCGACGCGGTCCAGGGGGTAGGGGGTGGAGAGGGTAAAGCGGACGGTCGTGTCGTCCACTGCCTCGATATTGTCCACCATCCACCAGATCCAGGAAGCGCCGGTGCCCAGGGTGCGGGTGCGCTCGATGGAGGCGACCACCGTGTCGGCGTTCAGTTCGCTGCCGTCGTGGAACTTGACCCCCTGGCGCAGGTGGAAGGTCCAAGTGAGGCCATCCTCCGAGACATCCCACGATTCGGCCAGCGCTGGCTCGAAACTGCCGTCGGGCTTGATCCACATCAGTGGCTCATAGATGTTTGCCATGTAGAGGGCCTCGGTGGAGAAGGAAGCGCTGGGGTCCCACGTGGTGACCGATGCGGTGGCGGCGACGCGCAGGATTTTGGGTGCGGCCTCGGTCGGCTCCTCTGTCGGCGCGGCGGTAGGCTCTTCGGTGGGAGCAGTCGCTTCGGTCGTGGGCGGGGCGGCGGTTTCCTGCTCGGTTGGTGCGGCAGGCGAACCGCATTGGATCAGGGTCAGGCTAAGCAGACCCACAATCAAGATGTATAGCAAGCGTTTCATGGTTCTCTTCTCCTTTTGGCATAGTATACACACTACACGGTCGGAATCAACCGTGTCGATTATAACATAGGGATATCACGTGGCTCTGACAACCGCTCTGACATGAAGAGAGAGCGTGGATGGAACCAGTCCCCGCAGGACACTTTGCCGGGTGAGCCGGGCGGCTTGGCGCCGGACCGGCGCGCGCTTTTCCGTTTTGCCACAAAATATGCTACAATATACACGAGGACGATAATAGAGCGGCCGAGGTGCAGTGTTACAAGCATAGGAGAAAGTAGAAGAACAAAGCCAGAGTCGGTGACGTCACGGCGAGGAGACGTCGCCGATTTTTTCATGCGGCGGGCTGGCAAATAGCGACCGCGCGCTGATGTCGGTGGCATATCACCAGGGTGAAAGGAGGAAGAGATGAATGGCAAGATTAACTGATGAAAGAGTTCTGCAAGTAGCAAGTCTGCAAGTGGCAAGTCTGCAAGTTTGCAAGTGGGCAAGTAAGGAGTCTTGTTCTCGTGGATAGGGGTGGGGAGCGCCGCGAGGCAGAGCTTTATTACAGGAGATATAAACAATGAAAGGTTTACGCAGATCGTTCATCCTCATAGTTGTGCTCGTCGCGGCTGCGTTGGTCAGCGTGGCTGGGCTGAGCGTGGTATTCGCCCAGAGCCCAGAGAACGGGGAACCGCCGCCACGGGCCCCGCTGGGAACTAGTTTCACTTACCAGGGGAAACTGGAGAGGGGCGGGGAGCCGGTCAACGGAAGTTGCGATATGGCTTTTCGCCTTTATGATCAGGAAAGCGGCGGCAGTCAGGCAGGGGTCCCCATCACCACGACTGTGCCGATCTCGGACGGTCTCTTTACCGTCCAGCTCGACTTTGGCAGCGGCGCGTTTGCCGGCGATGAACGCTGGCTGGACATCCAGGTGATGTGCCCCGGCGACAGTGCGTATGTTGGCCTGGGCCGCCAAGCACTGACCGCCGCTCCCTATGCCTTTTACGCCACCGCCGCCCCCTGGTCGGGTTTGAGCGGCATACCGGCCGGATTCGCCGATGAGGTGGACGACGACACCACTTACTCGGTCGGCTACGGCCTGGCTCTCAGTGGAACCCAGTTCTCTGTCGTCACCGCCACCGTGCAGAGCCGCATCGGCGACGCGTGCGGGGCGGGGTACTCGATCCGCCAGATCAATGCCGACGGCACTGTCATTTGTGAGCCGGTAGGCAGCGGTGACATCACCGCCGTGAGCGCCGGTGCCGGTTTGAGCGGCGGCGGCAGCAGCGGCGACGTCACGTTGACCGTCGCCTTTGGCGGCAACGGCAGCGCGACCACCGTCGCCCACTCCGACCACAACCACGACGGGGTCTATAGCCTCGTCGGACACACCCACCCCGGCAGCGACATCACCAGCCCGGTGGCGGAAGCGGTCACGGCGACCTGGGCCGTGACGGCGACCTACGTCACCACCGCCACCTACGCCGCTGACGCCGACACGCTGGACGGGCAACACGGTAGCGACTACCAGAACGCTTCCAACATCAACGCCGGCACGCTGGGGACGAACTATTACAGCGCCCACTCCGACCTCTCCGCCGAGGGCTACTTGGGCAACGGGTCCGGCGACATTGCGCAAAACAACGGCACCGTCCAGACCAACCTCAATGCCGACCTGCTGGATGGGCAACACGGTAGCGACTACCGCAACGCTTCCAACATCAACGGCGGCACGCTGGGGACAAACTATTACAGCGCCCGCTCCGACCTCTCTGCCGAAGGCTACCTGGGCAACGGTTCCGGCGACATTGCGCAAAACAATGGCACTGTCCAGACCAACCTCAACGCCGATATGGTGGATGGCTACCATGCCTCTTCTTTGCTGCAAAACACCTTTAGGACGATCAACGCACCTGCTGGAACTGACCCGGCAGCCGACTCTACGGCAGATACACTGAACCTGCTCAACGGCAACAACATCAACATCACCGGCAACTCGACTTCCGATTCTGTGACCATCGGCGTGGTGGACGGCGCAGGTAGCGGTCTGGACGCCGATATGCTGGACGGGTTGCAGGGTAGTTCCTACCGCAGCGCTTCCAACATCAACGCCGGCACGCTGGGGACGAACTATTACAGCGCCCACTCC
>JAOZPF010000174.1:0-1768 GCA_029932895.1 Anaerolineae bacterium
CCGCGGAGGCAGTTGCGACCGCGGCGGACGAGCAGGAGACGGAGGAGCCGACCGCGGAGGCAGTTGCGACCGCGGCGGACGAGCAGGAGACGGAGGAGCCGACCGCGGAGGCAGTTGCGACCGCGGCGGACGAGCAGGAGACGGAGGAGCCGACCGCAGAGGCAGTTGCGACCACGGCGGACGAGCAGGAGACGAAAGAGCCGACCGACGAGCGGGCGTGGTACGTCATCCACTGCTACTCCGGCTACGAGAGCAAGGTCAAGCACAACCTGGAACAGCGCGTCGAGACGATGCAGATGCAGGACAGGATCTTTCAGATCGTGGTGCCGACCGAAGAAGAGATCGAAGTCAAAGACGGCAAGCGGCACACGGTGGAACGACGGGTTTTTCCAGGTTATATTCTGGTGCAGATGATTATGGGCGACGACCCCTGGTATGTCGTGCGCAACACGCCCGGCGTGACGGGGTTTGTGGGAATGGGCAACAAGCCCACACCACTGCGGCCCGAAGAGGTGCAGAACATCATGCGGCGGATGGAGGCCGAAGCGCCGCATATCAAGGTCACGTTCAAGAGTGGGCAGAAGGTGCGCATCATCGACGGCCCGTTCAACGAGTTCATCGGCGTGGTGGACGAGATCGACATGGAGCGGGCCAAGGTCCGCGTGTTGGTCTCTTTCTTTGGGCGGGATACGCCGGTGGAGTTGGATTTCCTGCAGGTCGAAAAGGTCTAAACCTGCATCCGCCCAGAAAACAAACTTTAGGGATGAGTTATGAAGAAGGTTAAGGCAGTCGTCAAGTTGCAGATCGAAGCGGGCAAGGCGAACCCGGCTCCGCCCGTTGGCCCAGCGCTGGCGCAGCACGGCATCAACCTGATGCAGTTTTGCAAAGAGTACAACGCCCGCACATCTCCGATGATGGGCAGCATCATCCCGGCGGAGGTGACCATCTTTCATGATGGCTCCTTCAAGTTCATTCTCAAAACTCCGCCGACGCCAGACCTGTTGCGCAAGGCCGCTGGCGTGGAGCGTGGCTCCGCCGAGCCGAACCGGGACAAGGTGGGCACGATCACGCGGGCACAGCTCGAAGAGATCGCCAAGACAAAGATGAAGGACCTCAACGCCGTGGACCTGGAAGGGGCAATGCGTCAGGTGGCAGGCACGGCGCAGAGTATGGGCATCGAGATCACAGACTGATAGCGGGGTCGGTATCCGCCGGCCCTTGCGACGTATTTTTCCACAGTGGGAGGGCTTGGCCCGCTAGGACCACAGGGAGGGACAATGTCAAAACGAGGAAAGAAATACCGCGAAGCGGCAGCCAAAATCGACCGTTTGCGGCTGTACGAGCCGCGCGAGGCGCTCGAACTGGTCAAAGAGACGGCCTACGCCAACTTTGATGGCTCTGTCGATATGCACATTCGCCTGGGGGTGGACCCCCGCCACGCCGACCAGCAGGTTCGCGGCGCGGTGCGGCTGCCCCACGGGCTGGGCAAAGAGGTCAAAGTGCTGGTCTTTGCCGCCGCCGATGCAGCCCGTGCTGCCGAGGAGGCCGGCGCCGACTATGTCATCTCGGACGACGAGGGGCTGAAAAAGATCCAGCAGGGTTGGACAGACTTTGACGTCGCTATCGCCGTCCCGACGATGATGGGCAAGGTGGGACGGCTGGGGCGCATCTTGGGCCCGCGAGGGCTGATGCCCAACCCCAAGACGGGAACGGTGGTGCAGGAGGATATGGTGCTGGGCTTCGGGCGCTGCCCTGTGACCCGGTGCAG
>JAOZPF010000174.1:1778-6429 GCA_029932895.1 Anaerolineae bacterium
ACGACCTGCCCCGGGTGGTCAGTGAGGCCAAGGCCGGCCGCGTGGAGTACCGCACCGACAAGACTGCCAATCTCCACATTCCCATTGGCCGCACCAATTTCCCGGTGGAAAAGTTGCTGGATAATATGGCCACGGTGTTGGATGCGGTGAAAAAGGCCCGCCCCGCTGCTACCAAGGGAACCTATATCCGCAAGATCACCCTGGTCGCGTCGATGGGGCCTGGGGTCAAGGTGGACCCGGTTGCGGCACAGGCGATGGAGGTGAGTTTCTAGCACCGCGAACGCCTAGTATCTTTAACCCGCCAGAGACAGCAGGTGCGCTACGGCGCTTAAACCGGCCTGCCGAGGCAGAGGGAAACGCTTCACGGAAGCCACTTTCCCTGCGTCGGTAGGCGCAGGGATTTTTCTTTAGCAGAGGAGGTGAGATCAATTGGCTATCTCGAAAAAACGCAAGCAAGAATTGGTGGCCCAATACACCAAGGAGCTGCAGGCCAGTCAGGGGATGATCCTGGCGGACTACCGTGGGCTTGGCGTCGCTGATATGGAACGGTTGCGCCATTCGCTGCGGGAGGAAAAGGCCGCCTTGCGGGTCGTCAAGAATCGGTTGCTCAAGCTGGCGCTGAGCCAGACCGGGATTGAACTCCCCCAGGAATGGCTGCTGGGGCCGGTGGCGGTGGCTTTTTGCCACGACGAGGTGCCGCCTGTCGCCAAGGTGTTGAGCGATTTCGCCAAGGAGGCGGAGGCTCTCTCCGTCAAGGGAGGATGGCTGGACCAGAATGTGCTCTCCCAGGCGGAGGTCAAGACACTGGCTTCCCTGCCACCCAGGGATGTGCTGCTGGCCCAGGTGTTGGGCACCATCAATGGGCCAGCTTCCCAGACCGCCGGCGTGATCGCCAGCTCTGTGCGGCAGATACTGAACGTCCTGCAGGCCTATGTAGACAAGTTGGAGGGGAACAACCCCGCCCCTCAGGCGGCCTAGTCGCCTGGGCATTTATTTAGGAATCACTTTAGGGAGGAAGAGAGAATGGCAGACCTGGAAAAGTTGGTTGAAGAGATCAGCGAGCTGACGCTCCTGGAGGCCGCTGACCTGATCAAGATGCTGGAGGAAAAGCTGGGCGTCAGCGCGGCTGCCCCCATGGCGATGGCCGCAATGCCGATCGCCGCCGCCGAGCCCGAGGAGGAAAAGACCGAGTTCGACGTCGTCCTCAAGGATATCGGCGCCAAAAAGATCGAGGTCATCAAGGCCGTGCGCAAGCTGACAAGCCTGGGCCTGAAAGAGGCCAAGGACCTGGTCGAGAGCGCGCCAGCGACGGTTATGGAGGCCGTGCCGAAGGAAATGGCCGAGAACGCCAAGTCCGAGCTGGAAGGCGCTGGCGCGACGATCGAGATCAAGTAGCCAGAGCAGGACCAACTCTGCGACGATGGGCCACCTGGGCTACCCCAGGTGGCCTTTCGTCTGTGGCGAACAATCGAAATAGCCGTTCTGGTCCGATGTGGGCTGAATGGCTATGACGCCTGAGCAGTTACCAAGCGGAGGGGGCAATGATTGCAGTAGATATCCCTGGACGGGGACGGTTGCAGCTTGAACACCTGGTGCTGGATGTCAATGGGACAATCGTGGTGGGCGGTGAGCTGGTAGCGGGGGTCGATGAGCGACTGGCGTTGTTGCGGCAGCGGCTGACGGTTCACCTGGCAACGGCCGATACGCGCGGGCGACAGGCAGAGTTGGACAGCCGCTTGGGGCTGGAGGCTGTCCGCATCGCCGCCGGCCACGAGCGGGAGCAGAAAGCGGCGCTGGTGCGAGAGTTGAGGGGCGCAACGGTCTGCTACGTGGGTAACGGGGCCAACGACGCGGCGGCGATGGGGGAGGCGGTGCTGGGGATCGCCGTGCTGGGCGAGGAGGGGTTGGCGTTGGAGACGCTCCAGGCTGCCGACGCGCTTGTCCCTTCTATCACCGCCGCCCTTGACCTGCTGCTCCACCCGCTGCGGCTGGTGGCGACGCTGCGGAAATAGCAAGTGCGTTAGGACAACCGCTGCCTGATTCAGGCGTCGCCATTTGCGCGGAGCTGCTTCATCCCCGTTCCCCCGGCTTTGCCAGGCGAGGGGAAGAGGAGTAGAATTTGAATATGGGCTCGGAGTGGGTGACGGTGCGCAAGCTGGACCACCGGGGCCGGGAGATGGTCGCCTACCCCGGTCGGGTGCTACGCCGCACGTCCACCTCGGCCGTGCTGGCAACCCGCTGGGAGCGGCCGCCGCTGGACCTGGGGGTCGTGACCCTGGAGACGGGCGAGCCGTGGGTGGAGAGCTTTTACACCGACCGCTGGTACAACCTCTTTCAGATTCGCGCCATCGACGGACGGCTCAAGGGTTGGTATTGCAACATCACTCGCCCGGCCCGCATCGCAGCCACGGAGGTGGTCTGGGAGGACCTGGCCCTTGATCTATGGGTGGACCCCAACGGGCGGGGGAGTGTGCTGGACGAGGAGGAGTTTGTCGCGCTGGAGTTGGCTCCCGAGGAGCGGAGAGTGGCGCTGGAGACGCTGGCAGCGCTGCGGGAATCGATTGCCGGCGGGAGACTACCCCTCGCGGCGGTGGAGGGAGTGATGGACGAGCCACTGGAGAGAACAGTGGGGCAGTCCCTACGACAGCGGGGGCTAAAGCTGGCGGTGGCCGAGTCCTGCACCGGAGGACTGATCGGTCACCTGATCACCAACGTGCCGGGCAGTTCTGCCTACTACCTGGGCTCGATCACGGCCTATGCCTATGATGCCAAGGAGGCGCTGCTGGGGGTGCGGCACAACACGCTCTACACGCACGGAGCGGTCAGCCGAGAGACGGCGTTGGAAATGGCGAGGGGAATCCGGCGGGTGTTGCAGGCGGACATCGGCCTGGCGGTGACAGGGATAGCCGGACCTGGCGGTGGTACACCGGAAAAACCAGTCGGCCTGGTCTATATCAGCCTCGTCGCGCCGGACGGGGAGTGGGTGGAGCGGCATGTCTGGACGGGGAGCCGCCTGGCAAACAAGGCCGCCTCCGCGGAGGCGGCCTTGGAGCTTGTGCAACAGTACCTGGGGGGAAAGCTAAAGGGGTAGAGAGTTATCCTTGCGGGGTTGCCGGTACGGCGGGCGGCGGCACCGCGATCTCTCCCGTGGGCCCCCAGCCCCGGGCGCAGACCTCACCGCGGCTACAGAGTGTTCCCTGCGGCTGGCCGTTCACCACCGCAACGACCCCTGCCCCGTTGCCGGTCTCGACGACCACCATCTCCTCCGCTGTCCAGGTCTGCGGGTTATCGGGGGCCAGCATCCCCTCAAAGACGGCAAAGCCGTCGGCTGTCACCCGCACCCAGACGTGCTCCGATGGTTCCAGAGTGAGCGTCACACCGCCGCCCGCGGCGACGGGAAAGGTGGGGGTGGCTGTCACAGCGACGACTGTGCTGGTGGGGGCGGGGGAGGCAACAGCCAGCGTGGTGGCGGCGACCGATGCCTCGACAGTGGGCGCGGGTTCCCTGTGGGCCAGGAGGCCCGCACCGCGGGCCCACCACACCCCCGCTAGACCGGCCAGAATGAGGAGACCGACGATGACTACCGCCGTCCACCCGCGCCAGGGGGCAGAGGTGATCTCGATGTCGGCGGCAGGAGCGGGCCGGGGAGGGACCGGAGTAGCTGGAAGGGCTTCCTCCTTGCCCTCTCCGACCTCCTGCCCATAACGGGCCATCGCTTCCTCCGGCGAGAGGCCCAGGAACGATGCGTAACGGCGCAAGAAGCCTCGTACCTGCGCCGGCCCGCCCGGCATGGCCTGGTAGTCCCCTGTCTCCAGCGCCTCCAGGTAGCGGGTGCGGATGCGCGTGACTGCCTCTACGTCCTGTAGGGAAAGATCCTTGGCTTCTCTTGCCTCTCGTAGCCAGTTGCCCAGATTGCCCATCGGAGACCCTTGGTGGGGAACTCGGTGCGGACGAAAGGAGATCCGCTACCTACTCTGCCGCTTCCTCGCCCGCCTCCTGAGGAGGTTCTTCTATCCCTTCAGCGTGCACCACGACCTTTACCTCAGCCCGGACATCGTGGCTGATCTGCACCGTGACGATGTGCTCCCCCACCTGACGGAGGGGGTCGCCCAGGACCTTGCGCTTGTCAAACCGAATCCCCAGCTCCCGTTCCAGCGCCGCGGCGATCTCGGCGGTGGTGACCGAGCCGTAAAGACGACCGGTGGGGCCAGCCTTGGCGTCAAAGGTCAACACCAACTCGCCCATCTGCTTGGCTAGCTCGGCGGCCCGTTCGGACATCCGGGCCTCCCGTTCTGCCTGCGCCTTTTCCTGGGCGCGTGCCATTCTGATCGCGCCTGGTGTGGCGATGGTGGCAAGACCTTGTGGTATCAGGTAGTTGCGGGCGTATCCAGCGGCGACCTCCTTGACCTCGCCCGCAGCGCCCAGTCCAGGAACCTCCTGCTTTAACAAAACCTTCATGGATATTCCGCCTCCTCTAAAAGTGGCTCAGGGGGGTATCATACACTAAAAGCAGGGAAAACTCAAATGGGGCGGGGTATGTTTTGGCTTATTGGCGGATGATAATCCACACTATGGAATATAGGCTCTAGCCGGGTTGAGGAGTCCAGGCTCCAATGGGAAGCCAAGTACCCCGGCTAAAGCCTACAGTCCG
>JAOZPF010000009.1:0-9625 GCA_029932895.1 Anaerolineae bacterium
GTGGACCCCACCGATATACTGGTAAAGGGGCAACTGGAGGGCGTGGGCGGCGGCGTGGGCCACTGCTAACGAGACACCCAGGATACAGTTCGCCCCCAGCTTTTCCTTGTTCGGCGTGCCGTCCAACTCTAGCAGGTAAGCGTCGATAGCCGCCTGCTCCGTGGCGTCCCAGCCGAACAACTCGTCCGCGACGATCTCGTTCACATTGTCCACCGCCCCCCTGACCCCCTTGCCGCCGTATCGCTCGGGGTCCCCGTCACGCAGCTCCAGTGCTTCGTGAACGCCTGTGGACGCCCCGGAGGGGACACCTGCCCGCCCCCAGGAGCCATCAGCCAGGATCACCTCCACCTCAACCGTGGGATTGCCGCGCGAATCCAAAATTTCGCGCGCTAGAACTGTCTCGATCGCTGTATCCATCATTCCCCTCCTTGTCATTTAACAAGCCCCAGACCCTGGTACAAGCGCTGGAAGTCAAAGTGTTCCGCTACCATAGCCTCGAATCGCTCCAGTTTCTCGTGCTGGCCCAGCCGGGTCTTGCCAAAAACCCGTTCGATCGACTCGACCGTCTCCATCGTATTCTGACGTACCAGGAGCACTGGCACGCCGATCTCCTCGGCCCGGCGCAGTACCTCCGGCTGCGGGCGCAGGTGACCGGTGAGGATCATACAAGCGGTCGCCGTCTCCAGAGCCGCCAACTGGATGTCAGCCCGGTCCCCTCCGGTGATAATCGCCTTGCTGCCCGAGATGCGTCGCATGCGGGGCAGCGCCTGCTCCACGCCCATCGCGCCGACGACCAGATGCTCGACCAGCATATCCCGCTTTTCCGGCAGGGCCAGGAACTCGGCATCGAGGACCTGGGCCAGCTCCCCTACGCTGATCGCTTGCAGGTCCTTCCGCTGGGGAAGGATGCCGAGCATGGAGATCTCACGATCCTCCAGGCAGGAGCGGCAAACCGCAGTCACGAACTCGCCCGCTTGCTCCGGCACGGCGTTGATGAGGACGCCCAGGAGTCGGTCGCCCAGGCGGAGCTTGGCTACCACGCAGTCGTCCACCAGGTCCATCTCGTTGCGGAAGCGGACGATAGCCAGCGCCGGCACGTCGAGGGCGTCGGCGACGTCGGCAGGTCCAAGGCCAAGGCTGACCCCCTCCCGCAGGGAGGCACCGCCCTCCATGAGGAGGATGTCCTTGCCCTGGGCGACCCGCTGGTAAGCTGCCCTGATCTCGGCGAGCAGGTCGCGTGACGAGCAGCCGCAGAGCGCGTCCCGCAACAGCGATGGGGTGAGCGTGACCCCCACCAGGTCCGCGGGCGGTTCCTTCAACTCTAGCGTCCGTCGCAAAAAGTCGGCATCCTCATCCACCATTCGCCCTGGGAGCGGCTCCCACGACTGGGCCGAGAGCGGCTTAAAGTAGCCGACATGGTATCCATCCTGCCGCAACCGTCGCCCCAGCGCCAGGCAGAGAGCCGTCTTGCCGCTGAAGGTTTGCAACGAAGTTACGTATAATGCCTTCATGATCCCTCCAGGTCAATTGACAATTGACAATTAACAATTGACAATTAACAATTGACAATTAACAATTAACAATTAACAATTAACAACCTACTGCAACACCAGCCTCATATCCAGCGCCACTGCTCCGCGTCCCTCATCGAAAACCATCAGCGGGTTGATGTCGAGCTCGACAATCTCGGGAAAATCGGTGACCAGTTGACTCACCCGAACGAGGGCATCAACCATCGCCTCGTGGTCGGCTGGCGGCTCGCCGCGTACTCCCTCCAGGAGCGGGTAAGAGCGAATCTCGCGGATCATCTCCGCTCCGTCCTCTCGACTAAAGGGAGCCACACGAAAGACCACGTCCTTCAACGTCTCCACATAAATACCGCCGAGGCCAAAGGCGACCAGGGGGCCGAACTGGGGGTCGCGGCTCATGCCGATCAGCACCTCGCGCCCGCCGGGGACCATCTTTTGCACCAGGCAGCCCCAGATGCGAGCTCCCGGCACGTAGCGGTTGGCGCGGTAGACGATCAGGTCGAAAGCATCCCGCACGTCATCGGGGGAGCGCAGGTTGAGCTTGACGCCGCCCACGTCGGTTTTGTGGAGGATCTCGGGCGAGGCGACCTTGAGGACGACGGGGTAGCCCATCTCTTCGGCAGCGGCGACTGCCTCTTCGGAGGTGGCTGCTAGCCTGGAGGCTGGCACTGGAAAGCCGTATGCCTCCAGTATCGCCCTGGCCTCGGCGTCGCCGATGCTCACGCGCCCCTCGCTACGGGCCTTGTCCAACACCGCCCGCACTGCCCCCTCGTCCACCGCAAAGCGTGTGGGATGGTGCAAGGGGCGATCCCGCTCCTCACGGTAGGCGACCATTGCCGCAAAGGCCGCCGCCGCTCGCTCTGGGAAGGAGTAATTGGGCACGTCGTACTTGTGCAGGATAGCGACCCCCGCCCCGATGCGAGCCTCGCCCATAAAGCAGCCCAGTATCGGCTTGGCAGACGCCTGGGCAATGCGCCCGACCACGTGGGCTGTCTCCTCGATCTGCGTCATCGCCTGCGGCGTGACGATGACGATGCAGCCATCCACCCCCTGGTCATCCAACACCAACCGCAGCGCATGTTCGTACCGGTCGGATAGCGCGTCCCCCAGCACATCGACCGGATTGGCTGCGGAGGCTGCGCCCGGCAGGTCGGCCATCAACGATTCGATGGTCGCCGGGGCGAGGCGGGCCAGCCGCAGCCCAGCCCGTTCCAGAGCATCGGTCGCCAGAATGCCGGGACCGCCGGCGTTGGTCACGATGGCGATCCGGTCACCATCCAGCAACGGCTGGTAGGCAAAGGCCCTGGCATAATCAAAGAGATGCTGCATCGAAGCGGCCCAAGTGACCCCCGCCTGACGAAAAGCGGCCCGGTAGGCCGCCTCCGATCCGGCGAGGCTGCCGGTGTGGGAGGAGACCGCCCGCGAGCCGGCCCGCGTGATGCCGGATTTGACCGCCACCACCGGCTTTTTGCGCGTCACGCGGCGGGCGACCTGCATGAACTTGCGCCCGTCGGGCAAGCCTTCGACATAGACGAGGATCACGCGAACCCCAGCGTCATCCTCCCAGGCTTCCAGCAGGTCCACTTCGTTCACGTCCGCCTTGTTGCCGAGGCTGACAAAACGGGAGAAGCCAATACGGCCCGCCATCGCCATATCCAGTACCGCCGTCCCCAACGCGCCCGACTGGGACATGAAGGCAATCGGCCCACCGGGCGGCATACCGGCGGCGAAGGTGGCGTTGAGTGGGGTATCGGTGTCGATCACCCCCAGGCAATTGGGGCCGACGAGGCGGATATTGTAGCGATGGGCGATCTCGACCAGCTCCCCCTCCCGTTCCAGCCCCTCGCGTCCCGCCTCGCGGAAACCGGCGCTGATCACCACCGCCGCCGGGACCCCCTTGCGCCCACATTCCTCCAGCACGGCGGGCACAAAGCGATAGGGAATGACAATCACCGCCAGGTCCACCGGATCGGGGATGTCGAGGACGGAGGGAAAGGCGGGAAAACCGAGAACCTCGTCAGCTTTGGGGTTGACCGGATAGAGCGCGCCTCCGAATCCACCCTCTTTCAGATTCGCCAGCACCGCGTACCCCAGCTTCTCAGGGTCGCGGGACGCGCCGATAATGGCAACGGTGGATGGTCGGAACAAGAACTCTAGCATACCCCTTCAGGTCCAAATTCAGTATACTATGGAACCGGGCATTGGCAAGTCCGGTGCCCATCGCGCCCTAGGTGGGGCGGTTTGGCGCCCGGCGGTCTGTCGCTGCAACTACCTGATCACCTTGTAGATCTTGACCCCGTACTGGTCATAGACGATGCGCAGCAACCCCTCTCCAGCCATCTCGCTGAACTTGGCCAGCCCTCGCGGCTCATAGTACAACCGCTCGTAGGGTCCCACATAGATGTAGCGCACGTTGTAGCGGTGGATGATCTCTAGCGCAAGCGATATCTCGGTAGTGTTGTAACAGTCCGCCACATCCATATAGCGGTGCTCCACCTCGCCAGCCCCGCCGCCGATGCGCTGCTGCACCTGGTGCCAGCGCCATCCCACCACCGCCGGCAGGCCGGTATAGATCGAGACGCGGTTGCCCCACAGATATTCCCGCTCGCCCAGCGCTTCCAGGACAACGGGAGAGCCTTCTATGTTGTCCTGCATCCAGGTGATGCCGTAATAATCTGGGGCCAGGTCCAGCTCCCCTCGCACGTCATAGATGTGACCGTAGCGCATATACGCCATCCCGTCCAAGGTGGGGCCGGTGGTGTTGGTGATGCGATCCCTCACCTTGGCCGGAATCGCCATCAGCGGGAAAAGAGCCATAGCCGCCACCAGCACCCCCATCGTCAGCCACCACACCTGGCGCGCATCGATCGGCCAGCGGCGCAGCCGGTCGACCAACCAGGTCACCGCTACCGCCGCTCCGATCGCCAGGAGGACCCAGACCTGGTTGTAGAACTTGAAGACCGTGTTCATCCGACCAATATCCCCCTCCAGCACGACGACCTCGACGATGATGCTGAGGCTCAGTGCGAGGGATAGCAGGAGCCAGACGACGCGACGCTCCACTGGGAGGTCGGCGGCAATGACGAGTGCCGCTGCCAGCGTCAGAGCCGGCAGCGCGACACCGACTACCGGCACCGCCGCTACAGCCAATACTAGACTCAGGGACAGCAACCCCACTGCCCCTGCCGCCAACCAGCGGCGCAGCCGGTCGTTTTTCTTGACCTCTTGGGCCACCTGTCGCCATGCCCGCCGCGCATCCAGCGCCAGCAGGGTAAAAAGGGGAAAGAGGAACTGTCCCACCAGGGCAAAGTAGATACTCAACGGCGTGCGCGGCCCATTCCAGATGTGCACGCTCGTGTAACCGGCGACATAGTTATGAGTGTAGGGCAGGAACAGCAGTACCGTCAACGCTACCAGCACGCCCGCCCGCGCCAGGGCGGACACCGCAGCGCGCCACGACTTGATTCGCCTCGAGAGGCCGATTGCCATCCCAGCCAGCCCCAGAAGCAGATAGGTTGGATAGTCCCACCCATTCGTCGCCCACAGACTCCCGATGACCAACCCGCCGACGATGATAGAGAGCGGCCTCTGCCCCCGTCTCCCGCGCGCCCAACTTACGACCAGGGCCAGGGCAAAGAGCGTGTACGGCAACGCCAGCATGTGGGCATGGGGATCGCCGTAGAGAAAGGTAAAGGCGGGGAACTCGGTGATCGGTCCCACCCCGGTGGCGTCGGCGGGGATCATCCGCGTCGAGTCCCAATAGGGGGTCTCTGGGCGGAAGGGAAGCGGCGCTCCCCGCAGCACCATTCCCAGACCCCGCAGCATCTGTACTAGTTCCGGCAGGCCAGGGATCGTGCTGTGAATCGTCGGCTCACCGGCGACGATGCGGAACGCTTTGCTGAGCAAGCGGGCCTCGCCCAGGTTGCCCAAGATGAGCACGAACAACAGCGCCAGGAACCCCGCCAAGTAGGGGCGATACCTCCGCCCTCCTCTCCCCACCAGGCTGGAGGCCACCGAGAACGCCGCCCCGCCCGTCAGGGCGTAAAAGAGGGCCAGGGTGAGGTTGTAAGCGACAGAGGGCATGATGCCAAGTAACTTGGATAGGGAGCCGATCAGGACAAAGCCAAAGTAGTAGTAATTGATGTATCCGCCGGCAAACCAGGGGTCATAGGGCGGGAACCACGAGGACTTGATCACCGCGTTCAAGTAGGCAAAGTCCATGGGCTTTTCGCCGCCGACGTACATATGCCAGAGGTCGGGGTTGAGCGACCGCACCACAGCCCACCCGGCATAGAGCAAGAGGAACAATCCCTCATAGACCAGCAGCGTCCGCCAGTGGGCACGCAAGAAACCGCGCAACGAGCGGCGCTGGAACCATGCCGCCAGCCCGCCACCCAGACCCAGCAGGAGGACCGCCAGCGCCAGCGTTGACCTGGTGTTGGGCAGAATGTGAAGACTGGCTGCCAACCAGGTGAGGTAGGCCACGACCAGCAGGCCAAAGGCGCGGGCCAACCCATACCCCCGATCTCGCAGGAGTGGGAACGCGGCAAAGAGGATGGGAAAGGCGAGCCAGCCCAGCAGGGAGGAGGCCAGATACCAGGCCACTGCCGCCGCCCAGGAGGACCAATTTAGAAGGCTGTCGCGGTTAAACATCTCCGACCAGGTCCCACCGGCCCGCTGCTCCGCCCAGGTCTCCTCATCGAACACGGGTTGCCGCGCTCCGCGGGCCTCTTGGCGAGGTGTCACCCAGACCACGTGGTCCAGCAGCGATGGGGCAAGGACCGCCTCTGCCTGTGCCCGTGAGTAGGCGCTGGTCTTGCGAAATACTAACACGCGGGGGTGGTCGTAAACACTGAACGCTTCCTCGGCCGGGAGCAATGGGAGCGAGAGCGGGGCCGCCCGGTATTGGTAGGCGGCTTCGGGGACCGGGAAGGGCTCCTCGGTATCCGGGAACTGGAAAGGGCCGAGGGCGGGGTAAGAGGTGAAATCGGCCACCAGCTCGAATCCCAACTCGCCGTCAAAGAGCGCTTGGTAGTAGGCGATGGTGAGCGGATAGCGGGTCGGCAGGCGCGGGATCGAACCGTAGAGGCGGTTGCTGCCGATGACGATATAGTCCGCCTCGTCCAACCAGTTCAGCAGATTCGTCCGCTTCTCCCGATTGTCGTCAAAATAGAGCTGCATCGTCCCGTCGGAGCTGGTGGAAAGCCCACGGTACATCCCGCCAAAGGGGTCGTGACCGTCCACTCGCAGCGGCGGTGCCCAGTCCCAGTGCTCGGTGCCGATGACCGAGGTCAAAAGCTGCACCGGCCCGCCGCTCACCGACTCGGTGACCAGGTAGTAGGTGGTATCTGGCAGCAACCGCACCGGGCCGAGGAGGAAGGAGGCCGGTCGGCCGGGGGGAGAAGGGGGCGCGTTCACCCTCTCCTCCGCCTCCGCCAGCACTATCTCCCCGCCGCTGTCGGCCGTGACAGCCACCCGCACGACCTCGCCCTCTGGGTCAGCGCTGGCATCCACCACCCGGTTGAGCGTCACCCCCGCCAGGTCGACCTCCTGCCCCACCTGGAACGGTGTCACGACAGCCACGCCATCGGCATGCACCGTCCCCGCGGGCACAGGGACCTGCACCTGGGCCTCTCCGTCCGGGGTGTGCAGGTGGACCGTGGCTGCAGCGGGGATGTTCTCAAATATCCAACGCGAGGCGGCGATGCGGGTATGGGAGCGTGTATAGATCGACGAGAAGGCCCAGGCCCAGCCAAACGTCCCCCCCACCACCAGCAGTACGGCGATCACCGTCCATACCAGAGCGGTTTTTCTGGCTCGCTCGGGCTTCTGTGTCCACCACCTCCGCCCCAACAGCCACGCCGCCAGGAGCACGAACGGAGGATAGACCGGCAGCAGGTAGCGCATCGATTTGACCCACTGAGTGGACTGGTAGAGAAAATAGGCCGTCCCCCACGTCCAGACCAGCAGGAGCGCGAGCGAGGAGGAGAGCCAGTCCGCACTGCCTTCCCTGCGCGAGCGGAGGTAGCTCCGCCAGAGCACCACGCCAGCTGCTGCCCACCCCGCCCAGGCCGCCAGTCCCAGGGGTAACCCCATGCCCCAGATGACCATGTTGAGCCAAGGGAAGAGCACCGGTGTGCGGTTCGCCCATTGGTGACCGGGGAAAGTGTCGACCTTGCCGGACATCAGGCGGCGGATCTCGGCCATGTTGCCCAACCACTGCCCGTTGAGCTCCCAATCGAAGAAACCTGGCCCCTGGAAGGCGTAGGGCTGAGCGATACGAAAGGCAATAAAGGCCACGACCGCCGCCAGGGTGACGCGCCAGATGGGAAACCAGACAGAAAAGTACTCCTCGTTCCCGCTTATCTCTTGCTCGTTTTCACTTTTCTCTTCCTCGTCCCCGTCCCCTTCTTCCTCGTCTCCGCTTTTCTCCTCCTCGCCCCTGTCCCCTTTGTTTCTGCTCGCCCGCTCCTTGCCCCACCAAACCAGTCCCGCCAGAGCGATCAACAGCCCCAGCGGCCACACGCTGATCTTGCACGCCATCCCCAAGCCCGTCGCTAATCCTGCCAGCCCAAACGCACCCCACCCACCGCTCTGAGCGGCCCGGACCGCCAGGTAGAGGGTGGCGATGACGAACAGGTTGGCGAAACCGTCCACTGTGAAAAAGTGGGCCTGCTGGATGGGCAGGACGGTCAGCGCGTACAGGCAGGATGCCAGCAAGCCGATGCGGGGGGAAAAGAGTCGCCGCCCTGTGGCAAAGAGCAGGAGCAAAGCCCCCAGGTCGAATAGAGCAGCCAGTGAGCGTCCCACCATCCGCGACCCCATCCCACTGAACGAGCCGACCCAACACTCTTCCACCGGGCGACCCAGGAGGAACGGGGAGAGCGTCCGCGCCGCCAACGCAGCCGCAGTGGGAACGCCGTCATGCACCGCCTGGCACCCCCGGTCCAGCCCCTCGCCCACGGCGCGGGTCAGGAACAGCGGCAACGTCCCATAGACGAAAAAGGACTGCCTCTGGTTGTAGGGATTGAGCGGCGAGTTGGCCGTATCGAAATAGAGGCCAACCCGGTCGGGCAACTGCACGGCAGAGACCACCTGCCGCATAAACTCTTCATCGGGGTGAATGGGTTGCCCCTCCCCCCAGTCCAGCCCGACAAAGCGAAAATATGCCCCCACCAGGAGGATGGCGAGCAGGAGCAACGCGGTTTCCAGGCGGTGGCCCCGTTCCCTCACGAGCCCCTCCGTGCCGGTATTTCGTAGAGGATGAACAACAATCGGTCGTCGACTGCTGAGTGAAAAACAGAGGTCGTGCCGCCAGGATAGGCCGCTTGGACCGGGGAGAAATCGGCGCTATTTCCAGCCAGAAAGACAAACAACGCTCCGTTCGAGACATCCACAGTTGCAAGTCCCTCGGCTGGTGAGAAATCCCGACCCTCTACCTCTCGCAGCCGGAAGGAGATCGCCCCGAAACTCCAATACATCGTCGGCGCGCCGTCGAAATAGAGCGGAGGGACCGTCTCTCGCATTTCCAGCGCGTCGCAGAGGACATCCGCGACCTCGGCGGTGGGGTTGCCATAGACCCGCCGTGGCGTGTAGACGCCAAAGTAGAAAGCGAGGTTCGCCACGACTATCACCCCCACCACTAGCGCCACCACCGCCCTGGTCGCCCGCGAAGCAGCCACAGAGACCCACCCCGACGGCAGATGCGAGATCGCCTGCCGCACCAGCCCCGCTGTCTCGACCAGTCCCAGAGCAGCCAGGGTGCTCACCATCGGCACGCTGCCCACCCCGCGCTGGCTAGACGGCGGGTTCTCGGTAATGGTCCAGGCCAGGAGGACAAACAGCCAGAACCAGGCCGTCAACAATCCCCGCTCCGGACGGCGAATCTTGAGCGCAGCGGCCGTCAGTCCCAGGAGGAGCAGGACCCCAGTCACCGGGTCGAGGAGCGGGGTGCCAGGGTAATACCAAAAAGTGGGATCGGGGGTGACGTTGAAAGCCGAGATCGATTTCCAAAGCTGTTGTAGGAGCAGGGAGACGGCGCTGCGGCCGGTGATGAGGACGCTCTGCTCCAGCCAGCCGGAGGCAAAGATACTGAC
>JAOZPF010000009.1:9635-19762 GCA_029932895.1 Anaerolineae bacterium
GAGAGAAACCGCTCCGGGTGAACCAGGTAATGGAGAAAGAGTGGAGCCGCGGCGACAGCCAAGCCTAGGGCCAGCAGCGTCAGCCCCCGGCCCTGCCGGACGAAGAAGCGAGGTTCAGCCAGCGCCCGCCAGCCCAGGTAAAAGAGCGCCATGACCATCGCCAGCCGTGCCCCGAAGTAACCATACCAGGAGAGACCCAGTACCACACCGGCCAGCCCCATCCACACGTAGGAGCGGCCCTTGTCGGGGCCGGCAGCGAGGGGGCGCTCCCGGCGGAGGCCGCGTAATAGCAGGTAGAGGGCCAGCGCGCCAAAGAAGCCATCCGCCACCTGGTTCGAGGCCAGGCGGCTAAAGTGGATCCCATAGTGACCGAACGCGACCAGCACCGCCGCGGTCCATCCCACCCAACGCCCCAACAGCTCCCGGGCCAGCAAAAAGGTAGCCAGGACCGTGGCTGTACCAATCAGGGCGGAGAGCGCCCGCGCCCCGGCGACGGTAGCGCCAAAGACGCGCATCGCCAGTCCATAGGCCAGAAAGGACATTGTGGGGACGCTGTACCAACCGGTGGAAAAGGGGTTGCCCAACGGCCCCGTCACCAATCGCAGCCCAGCCAGCGCCTGGGTCCCCTCGTCGCCGCCAAAGTTGGCGGGGATGCTCTCCAGATGTACCGCCCGGACAGCCAGCGCCGCTAGCAGCAACAGCGTCATCCCCCCCATCTCCAGGCGGTGCGTCCGTCCCCACTCCATCAGCCGGCGGTCCCACTCTGGCTCTGGGCGGGGCATCAGCGCGACGACAAAGAGAACCAGGCCCAGCAGCCAGGCGACCAGGCAGCCGGTGAAATCCGTACCCGGTGCGGCCCGCACCGCGCTCAGGCCAGCCCCGACCACCAGGCCAACGCTGGCAGCCACGAGCAGCGACCGTCCTGGCTGCGTCGACGCCTGGCGCAGGAACCGCAACGGCCAAAGTGGAAAGTGGGGGAGGGCGCTCAAGCGCCGGTAGGCAGCCGCCCAACAGAGCGCCCCCAGCACACAAAAGATCACCCCGTCCCACACGTACATCTTGCGCAGGACAAAGTAGGCCTGCCCCAGCAGTATCAGCGCAAGCCCCACCGTCAGCAACAGCGCAGCGACCCACCGCTTACGGTTCATCCTCACCCTTTGCAGCCACAAAGAACAGACAGGCCCCCTCGTCGGGCAACGGCTCCTCGTAGAGCGGCCGGACCAGCCGCTCGGTGAACCAGAGATTCAGATGAGAGGGCCAGAGCACCCACCGTCCCAGTAAGGTTTTCCACACCAGCGATGGCAATCCCAGATAATGCCCCCACTCCAACGCCGTCAGGGCGCGGCGGGAGAAATAGGGGAACCAGCGCACCAAGCGCAGCCCCACCTCCTCCAGCCGCGTCCGCCAGACCTCTGCTCCATCACAGTGATAATGCCGGGCAACGCGATTGAAAAAAGCGCGGTAGGCGTTCCCCGCCGCAGCGAACCCCACCCGGTCCAGCGCCCGCCCCACGGAGAGGAAGGGGAGAAAGTTGGGGCCGGGCACGCAAAAGTAAAAAGCGCCGCCCGGCATCAGCAGCCGCGCCACCTCCGCCAGCACCGGCTCCAGCACCGGAATGTGTTCGAGCACCGAGTTACTGACCACCGTGGCAAAGGTCGCATCGGGGAAGGGAGCACGTCCGCCGTCGGCACGGACCAGCAGCCGGTACCCTCCACGCCGACGAGCTTCTGCCAGCGGCCCGGCCCAGGGGTCCAACCCCACCTGCGGCGGGCGCGGCAGCCCCACCGCCCCGAAATGTCCATCCCCGCAGCCCAGGTCGAGCACCGGCTCTGCCAGCGGCAGATCGAGGTAGAAACGCGCCTCAGTTGCGCGCAGGAGGGCGCGAAAGGCAGGCAGGTCGCGCAAATGTCGCCACAGCAGATCGTTGGTCACAGGCCAGAGTATACCAGGAGCACCCAGTTCGTCAACCCTACCCGACCTCGACCTCCTCCGTCTCCGAGACGATATCCCGCTGCTGGAGTGATTCCTTGGTCTCTGCCTTGCCCCGTCGCTGCAACTGGTAGAATCCTCCCAGCACCACCAGCGGCAGCGCGACCGCCAGCAGTAAAAAGACCTGCCCGTCCAGCCGGGGAGCGGCAGAGAAGCGGTCCAGGTTGAAAATGATCAGCGCCACCGCCGTCCAGACAGTGAGAAAATTGGGGATGCTGTCGCCGGAGCGAAGGAGCTGCAGGCCGATGAGCCGTTCTTTAGTGAAAGGGTAGAAAAGATTGCTGCCCATAAAACCAAGCTGGTCCTCCAAAACGTGCCCGGCAAAACCCAGGCCGGTCACCAATCCCACCCAGAGCGGCAGGCTGGTCAGCCCACCCGGAATAAGCAGTTCGACCAGCGCGGCAATTCCAGCGGCGAGCAACCCCAGCGCGACAGCCAGCGTCAGGCTGTGCGACCAGCGACGGTGCCAGTCCAGAAAATGGACGTGGAGTTGATCCCCCTTGCGCACGAACTTGAAGGAGGGGCCGCTGAAAATGTCCACCCGGTTCTCGGCGTCGTAGGTGTGGACCATCGGCACGCCGACCTTGAGCCGCACCTCCTCCGCCCCCTGCGGTTCGGAACCGGGGAAGGGGACCTGTCCGGTGTTGACGACGGGGCCGATGCGCACTACTACCTCGTTCGCGGCAGGGTTGAAGCGGATGATGTACTGCCGCCACAGGTCGGCCCCCAGGCGGATGGTATGCAGCATGACATTTTGCGGTTTACCCGTCTCGTAGGCCTGCCGCATTGCCCCCACAAGCTTCTCGGCGATCTCGCGGGCATCGGGCTCTGCCCCGGGGTCGATCTCGGTGTCATAACGCTCAAAGTAGCGAGCGAATTTGAAATCCAGTGTGTCCGGGAGAATGCCGGCGATGCCCCCCAGCATCGGCAGGACCGACCCCGCTGCCGCCTGCTGCACTACCGCGGGAAAAAAGGTGGCGATAGCCACGCCAGTGATAAAGTGGGCAATCCCTTTCATCCGTCACCTCTGGGCCAGAGAGTCAGGATTGAATTCTACCCCTCTTGGCGTTATGCGCAAGTGGGCAATGCGGGGCAACCGCCGCTCGGACCGCGGCAAACCAAGTCCTCACCGGCTAAAGCCTCTATTCCATCGCGCTCCGGCGGGTCGGACAGGCGGGTGGTGACCCGCCCTAGCAGGATTAGGGTGGCAAACCGGCTAAAGCCTCTACTCCAGCTCGCTTCAGGTAGGACGTTGCCAGGGGAAGGTGGCACACCGCCGGGAACGGGGTATAATGACTCTGATGGGAGCGCAGGAACGGGACTCGACTCATTCGCTGGAGGCCTATCTTCCCCTGGACCGGCGTCGCGCGCTGGCGCGAGGGGAAAACCTGCCCGAGCGTCAGGCAGGCACAGCTCTCTTTGCCGATGTGAGTGGCTTTACCCCCTTGATGGAGCACCTGGCCCTGACGCTAGGCCCCCAGCGGGGAGCCGAGGAACTGACCCACATCCTCAACCGGCTGTTCACCCCCCTCGTCGGCGAGGTCCATCGCCACGGCGGCTCCATCGTCGCCTTTGGCGGCGACGCCCTGACATGCTGGTTCGCCGGCGAGCCGGCGCAGGCCGCCCTGCAAGCAGCGGCCTGCGGGCAGGCTCTCCAGCGTCACGTCGCTCACTTTGAGCGGCTGGAGACACCAGCCGGCCCCGTGACGCTCTCGATGCATGTGGGTATCGGCTCCGGTCAGGCGCGCCGATTCCGGGTCGGCAGGCCGCCCCACGGCCTCCTGGACGTGCTGGCGGGATCCGTGCTGGAGCGGATGGGCAAGGCGCAGGCACTGGCCTCCACCGGTCAGGTAGTGGTGGATGAGAGAACGGCAGCCCACCTGCCAGCGCCGGCCCTATCATCTCTCGCGACGGGGTTCTTTTTGCTTGGCAGTTCCCCTCTCCCCGTCCCACTCTCCGTCCAGGACAAACAGCTCCCTCCCCTCCCTGCTGACCGCATCCTACAGTGGGTCGCCGCACCTCTCATCCGCCGTGTGCAGGCCAGCGCCGGGGAGTTTGCCGCCGAGTTGCGCCTCGTCACTAGCCTTTTCGTCCAGTTCGCCGGCCTGGACTATGACGGGGACCCGGAGGTGGGGGACAAGTTGCGCGCCTACGTTGCGCTGGCACAGGAGCAACTGGCCCGCTACGAGGGCTACCTGGCTCTGGTTGCCTGCGGCGACAAGGGCAGCATACTCCACATCTTTTTCGGCGCTCCCATCTCACACGAGGACGACCCCAACCGCGCTGTCACCTTTGCCCTCGGGTTCCAGAGAGCAGTCGGGAAGCTCCCCTTCATCCACGAGCAACGCATCGGCCTCAGCCTGGGGCGGGTCTATGCCGGCGTCCTGGGGTCGCCGCGGCGCTGCACCTACACCGTCCTCGGAGATGAGGTCAATGTAAGCGCCCGGCTGATGCAGGCCGCCGCTGCAAATCAGATCCTGGTCAGCCGACGGGTCCAGCAGGCCGCCGTGGCCCACTATGCCTTCCACCATCTCGGCTCGGTGGAGGCCAAGGGAAAGGAAAAAACTATTCCCGTCTTTGAGCCACTGAGGCCCCAAGAGCGCCGCCCCCTTGTGGAGAACCGGGAGCGGCTGGTTGGTCGTGAGGAGGAGAAACGAGCCATCGCCGGCCTGTTGGACGAGGTGGAGAGCAACAAGGGTCATGTTCTTCAAATCGTGGGTGAGGCAGGAGTCGGTAAATCGGCACTGGTTCGCGAACTGTTGCGGCGGGCACAGGAGCGCGGCTGGCGTACTCACGTTGGCATCTGCCTGAGCTATGGTCAGCACACTCCCTATCTACCGTGGCGAACGGTCCTGGAGGAGGTCTGCCGATTGACTCCAGAGATGGAGTCCGGTCAGCGGACTGCCCATCTCAAGGAGGCGGTGGACGAATTACCCGACCCCCCCGGTCGGCCCGGCTACTGGCGAGCGCGTTTTCCCCTGCTGGCAGAGGCGATGGGCCTGGACGCACCAGAGACCGCCCTCACCCGCTCGCTGGAGGGAGAGCTCCGCCGCGACAACACCTTTCAGATTCTGGAAGCTCTGGTGCGTCGCCTGGCGGCACAAAGACCGACCGCCGTGGTATTGGAGGACGCCTACTGGGCCGACGAACTCTCCCTGGCTTTGGTCGCCCACATCGGACGCAGCCTCGGAGACTCCCCCCTCCTTCTGGTCCTGGTCCGTCGCCCTTTCACCGCAGCCGCCCCCCTGGTCGATCGAGCATTGCAGACCATTCCTCACCAGGTGACCATCTCTCTGCGCCCCCTCGTGGGCCACTCGGCTGACGAACTGGCCCGCGAACGGCTGCAAGCGACTACCCTCCCTCCCCCGCTGGAAACCCTGCTGCGAGAAAAGGCGCAGGGCAATCCCTTCTTCATCGAGGAACTACTGCGCGCCCTCCAGGAGGCCGGGTACCTGGAGCGAAGGGAAAGCGGCGTCGAGTTGACCGGAGCATGGGAGCAGGTTGAGCTGCCAGACACCATCGAGGGCGTGGTCCGCGCCCGTCTGGACAGACTGGCAGAGAGCAACCGGCTGACCCTGAAAGTGGCCTCGGTCATCGGTCGCACCTTCCGCCGTCCTCTTTTGCAGCAAGTACACCCAGCCCGGCCCGCAGAACCTACCCTGGCCCGTCAACTGTCCAGCCTAGGGCGGGCCGAATTCACCCAACTGGAGGAAGGTCCCCCCGAGTGGCGCTATATCTTCCGTCACCCCATCCTCCACGAGGTGACCTACGAGACCATGCTTTTTGCCCAGCGGCGCAAGCTGCACGGCGCCATCGGCTTTGCGCTGGAGAGCCGGTATGGGGACGACATCCAGCAGGGGTTGGACCTGCTGGCCTATCACTTTGCCCGCAGCGAGGAGCGGGAAAAGGGCATCCACTACCTCCAACTGGCGGGAGACAAGGCCCGGCGGGAGTATGCCAACCAGGTCGCTCTCGACCACTATAGCCGGGCGTTGGAGCTGGTACGGCCGGAGGAAAGAGAACATCGCTACGACCTGTTGGCAGGGCGGGAAAGGATCTATAACCTGCTCGGGGATCGCGCTGCCCAGGAGCGTGACCTGGAGGAGATGGCGCTCATCGCCGGGGAGCTGAGCGACGGCTGGCGCCAGGCAAAAGTGCTGAACCGGAAGGCGCGGCTGGCTGTTGATACGGGAGCTTTCCACGAGGCCCAATCGTTCGCTCACCAGGCCCGCGAGCGGGCCGAGGCAGAGAATGACCTGGCTGCGGCGGCCGAGGCCCAGAAAATCCTGGGAATAGCACACGCCGTCCTGGGTGAGTACGAGGAAGCGATCCGTTTCTTCTCCCAGGCCCGCGAGACCTACCAGACACTGCACGACCGCCCCGGCGAGACGTCCTGCCTGGGGAACCTGGGCTTGGTTCATCTCTACCGTGGGGACGCGGAACAGGCTCGGGTCTACCACTCGCGGGCGCTGGAGTTGGTGCGGGCCCTGGAGAACCGCTGGCAAGAGACACGGGTGTTGATCAACCTTGGCGTGACCAACCTTCACCTGGGAGAGTATGAGCGGGCGCTGGAGCGGTATCGCCAGGCGTTGCGCATCGCGCGGGAGATCGGCAGCACCGCCGACGAAGAGCTGACGCTCAACAACATCGGCTTCCTGGCCATGTCCCTGGGCGACTATGACGAGGCCCTCGTCCACTACCAGCAGGCCCTGAAGCTGGCCCGCCAACTAGAGGACCAGGAGGGAGAGGCAATGGGTCTCTCTAACCTGGGGCTTCTCCTGGCCTACCGGGGGAAGCTGAAGCAGGCTCGCCGTTTCCTGGGGGAGGCGCGGGAACGGTACCGCTCAATGGGGCACCGCAGGGGGGAGGCCACAGCCCTCCACGATCTGGGCGTCGTCGAATTGGGGGCCGGGGAGGGAGAAACGGCAAAAGCACTGTTCCGACAGGCCCTGGAGATGCGGGAAGCGATCGGCGAGGCAGGGAACAGCCTGGTCACGACCGCCTGGCTGGGGCTGGCCCACCTCGTCACAGGGGAAGTGGAGCAGGCCCGCGCTCTGTTGGAAAAAGGGCTTGCCCGGCTGGAGGCAGAGGGGTACGGCGGAGACTCGCCGGAGCACGAGATCTGGTGGCTGGCCTACCGAGTCTGGCAGGGAAGCGGCGAGGGGGCGCAAGCCCACCAGGCCCTGTGTCAGGCCCACGACCTGTTGCAGCAGCAAGCGCAACGCATCCGCGACCCCGCCCTGCGAACGTCACTCCTGGAGAATGTTCCGGTCAACCGCGAGATCATGCGCGCCTGGGCGGCCGCCGATCACCAAGAGCGGAACAGAAGCGGCAGATAGACCGTCCACCCCGGTGCCACGTCCACCAGACGGGCGACCTCTTGTTCCTCAAATCCCAGGCAGTTCGCTGCCGTCAGCGTGACCGTGTACGTGCCGGGCCAGAAATAACGATGCGTAGCCGTCACGCCGCTGCCGGTGGACATGTCGCCGAAATCCCACATGTACGAGATCGGCTCCATCCCGCTGGCCCAGGCGGAGAAAGTGACCGGTAGCCGCGCTGTGGGGGTGGGTGGCTCGACGGTGAAATTCACCCCCGTCACGGGGTCGGAGCACTCGAAATCAAAGTTGGCGCCTTGGTAGCGAATTTGGCGGTCCCGCATGCTCGGTACGGCGATGTTGAAAGCTCCAGCCAGGGCGACGATCGGTTGGTCCGCCAGCACGATAGCCGAGGCGCGGGAGGCGCCGTCTGTAAGATAGGGCATCGTGAAAGTGAGAGCGTCGCCCGGCCCCATGATCCCCCGGTCCCAATAGACCGTGCCCGTGGGCGCGGTGACGTAGCGGATGCGCGCTTCCGTCGCCTCTCCGCCGAGATTCCTCACCCAGATGCGCGCGCCCGTATGCCAACCCTCAAACCCACCGAGGAGCACCGGCAGCGCTACCGCTGGCGTGGCCTCCGGCTCGCTGCCCAGGGCGACGGCGCGATAGGTGTAGAGACCATCCTTCCTGACCGTGCGCACGACCGCGACGACTCTCCGCGCGGAAGCGATGAGGGCCGATCCGACCTCGCCCCCAAAGGGAGAGGGAAGAATTGCCGTCCCCAACGGCTCAAGGGACACCGAGTCCGTAAGGCCGGAGGAGTATGTAATGTTCACCAGTGCAGTCATCGCCGATGTGTTCTGAATAGTGAGCGTGGTGGTGACCACTCCTGGCTCCATAGGTGGGACGCGAGGCGCTAGGAGGAGGAAATCGCCGTATGTTGGAGCCAGATAGGCCCCCACGCCGTGGCAGGTGTGCAGCACTGTGACCTGAACGGGGAGGGAGGTATTTACCACGGTGGAGCCGAGAAAGCCGTGGGCGGACTGGACCGGGGGGACGAGCACCGTCCCCAGCGGGGGAACAATGCGCTGAACGACCCCGCTCGCCGTTCCCACCAAGTCGAACAGGTTGATCGCCACATCAGCCACTTGCCCGGGGTCGGGATTGTGGATGGAGAGCAGGACACAGTCATCCACAGGGACGTAGGCTGTCGTGGACAACTGTTCATCGGGCGCGCCGGGGAAGACAGAGCTGCCTGCCCACCCACCTTCGTGGTAGTAGACACCCCCCTCATCCAAATGGAGGATGCCCATCGCTGTCTGGGCAGGCGAATCGAGGAACACAGTTCCAGAAAAGTGATAACCCGGCGGGCTGTAGAAGCGTGCGCCACCGGCGGGGAGGGTGTCGGTGAGCACATAGACCTGCGCACCGCTGCGGTTATAGAAATGGACGACGATCTCCTGGGGGGCAGGGTCCAGATTGACCACTTGCAGGTCCCGCGTCAGCCAAGCCCCGCGGCTGCCGCTCCCTCGAACAGCAAGTGTGCCCAAGAGCAAAAGCGCCGCAGCGCCAGCCGCCGCCAGCGCCATGCGGGACCATCGCCGGAATATCCCGAGGCTATCCATACCGCGCCTCCTTCTCGTGTGCCGCTATACGTGCCTGCGCTCAAGTATATTATAACATCCGGGAGGCAAAAAACAATAGCTGGCTCTAGCGCGCTCGTGATGGGCCGTTGCGGACAGTGAACCGGCTAAAGCCTCTGCTCTTCGGCTAAAGCCTCTACTCCAATTCTGGACGGGGTTCGCCGTATAGCATTGCCACGATTTGTAGCGGCAATTTGGTTGCGACTTGGCCGCGCTATCAAGATGCTATAGTGCCGGCACCACATCGGTGCGAGCGACGCCCCCCTGGTCCTGGTAGGTCACCTGCCAGTGGGGCACCCAGGCCAGCGCGAGCAGGTCCACCTGGACATCGGTGCGGCGTGGCTTGACGGGGAACTCTTCGAATCCCTCCAACGCTCCCTCCCAGCGCTCGCGGATCGCTGTGGTCTCTTCCTGCAGCGTCTTTTCTAGCTCCTCTATATCCTTCTGCAGCGCCTCGACCGTCGCCTCAGCCTCCTCTACCTCCAGCTTTTTGAGCGTAGTCTGACGGTGTTTGCTCAACGCGGTGGAGGCTGCCCGCATCGAGCGCCGTCCGAGGAACATTCCCACCACCGACTCGCCCACCGAGACCAGGGCCTCTCGCTTGCGCGCCTCGGCGTCCGCCTCCTTGCGTGCCAGCGCTGCTTCGGCCCGCCGCAGCCGGTCCTTGAGCCGGTCCAGCCGGGCCTTGTATTTGTCATTGATCTTGTCCACTTCTGCATCCCGTTGCTCGCGGGCGAGCTGCTGGAGGCGCGTGCGAAAGTCACGCTCACTCTCGCCGGGCCGCGAATAGACATCCAGGGTCGGGCTATAGAGCAGCTTCAGCCGTTTGTTGTGGTAAAGATAATCCGCCAGCTCTTTTTTCAGCGCGGTGAACGCCTTGGCTTTGGTGATCGAATCGGGCACCACATCGAAGCGGGCGTCCGGCTCATGATGATCCAGCAGGTCATCCAGCGTCAAGTCGAGGGGACGGGCACGCTCCCACTCCAGTACCCCAACCGCGCCAGGTGCGTCAGCCAGCAGGACAAAATCCTCCCCTTCGTTCACATCCCGTTTCTGGTCCACGAAATGCACCCGCCCCATTGCCAGGATAGCGGGCACATAGAGCAAGGTGTGGCTCTGCACATTGATCGTTCCGCCCACCTTGCTCTCGACGGCGGCAGCGGCGGCCGTGCCTCCCTGT
>JAOZPF010000009.1:19772-21662 GCA_029932895.1 Anaerolineae bacterium
CAGATGCCGCCGCGGGGGCCGGTTGCGACTCGCGTGGCGGCTCCTCCACCGCTGGCTGCTCCGGCGGCGGGGCCGACGCGGCGGCGGGAGGTGCTGTAGGCTGCTCGACCTCCCGGCCCGCCATCAACTTGCGCACCTGTGTCCGGGTCAGCGGGCCGCGCAGGTAACTCATCGCCCAGCGGGTCTGGAAAGTGACCGGCTCTCTCTCGTGCACGTTGTGCAGCAAGAAAACACGTTTGTCGAGGTCAGAGATGATGCGGCTCAACGCGCTCCTATCGAGAGCTTGGCCGGCCTCCGACGAAGCCCCTTCCAGCCCATCCAGCACCCGCATCTTGTCCCGCTCTGTCTGCAAGCGACCGATGAACCACGTGCCGGTGTTGGTCAGCCCCTTGTAATCCAGGTCAACTGGATTCTGGGTAGTGAGAACGACGCCCACGCCAAAGGCACGAGCCTGCTTGAGCAGCGTCAGCATCGGCTGCTTGCTGGGCGGGTTGGCCACTGGCGGGAAGAAGCCAAAAATCTCGTCCATATAGAGCAACGCGCGCAGGCTGGTCGTGCCAGCCTGGGTACGCATCCAGGTGATGATCTGGTTGAGAAGTATAGTCACAAAGAACATTCGCTCGGCATCACTCAGGTGAGCGATATAAAAGATCGAGTGACGCGGCCGGCCCGACGGCGTGGCCAGGAAGCCAGCCACATCCATTGGTTGCCCTTGAAGCCAACTCTGGAAACCGGGCGAAGCGATGATGTTGTTCAAGCTCAGGGCCAACTCAAAGCGGTCCTTCTCCGGGAAAAAGGTGTCCACATCGAACACGCCGAGCTGACGGAGGGGCGGGTTCTGGATAGCGAGGATAAGCTTGGGAAAATCGAGGTCTTCCCCTCGCCGCCAGAAGTACTCAAAGAGGTTGGCGAGCAGGACGTGCTCCCTGGACTTGACCGGGTCGGCTTCCACACCGGCAAGCCCAAGCAGAGCGCTGACCGTGCCCTGGATCTGTTCGCGCAAGAGCTCGGACTCCTCATCCCAACTCAAGGGAGGCGCGGCGAAGGAGTGAAGGATCGAGACCTGAATACCGGCGTCGCTGCCGGGGGTATAGATCACAAAGTCGGCTGACTCGCGCAGCATCTTGATGCGCGCCCCGTCCTGTCCCCATTTGGAGAGGCCCTTGCGCCACAGTTCCGCCTGCTGGGCGGCGAACTCGTCCTCGCTCATTTCTTTGCGCCGGGCATCGTCCACATTGATCCAGGGCCGAAAATCCTCAGGGCGCAGTTCGGGGAAAGTGAGCAGCAGGTTGGTGATATCACCTTTGGGGTCGATGATGATCGCCGGCACGCGGTCGATAGCTGCCTCCTCCAGGAGATCGATACACAGGCCGGTCTTGCCGCTGCCGGTCATCCCCACACAAACCGCGTGGGTCGTCAGGTCGCGGGTATCATACATCAGAAGCCGATCTCGCAGTTTGCCTTTGGCGACGTCATATTCCTTTCCCAGATAGAAAGCGCCCAGTTTCTCAAAATCCATTCTTGGCCTCCTCGCGAGTGAAACTTGACACAGCACAGTATAAACCAAGCGCGGAGAGAAGTCAAAAACAGATTGGCTATAACCGCTCGTTTTCCATAGAGAAGGACAGTTATCGGCGGCCTGGCACTTGGCGTCGTTTGTGGTAAACTATGTCCATCGGAGCAACCACCAGGCCATCCTCCCCGAACACCGTCCAAGCGCAGAGAACAGGGAAACGGGGATCCGCCACCATCTCTCCGCGCACCGCGAGGATACCGGCCCGGCAGTTGTCGGCAGGACAGATTCGATCAGAACGGAAGGAGGAAACGATGTCGGAGAGTGTCTACAAAGTATTCGAAATAGTCGGAACCAGCAACGAATACTGGGAAAAG
>JAOZPF010000175.1 GCA_029932895.1 Anaerolineae bacterium
GGAAGCAGATTGCGGATTGCGAATTGCGAATTGCGAATTGCGAGGATGCCGGCGCCGGCCGTGACCGCCAGGGCGGCAAAGGGGAGCAGCAGATAAGCCATCACGTCCTGGACGGTGTTGAGGGTAAAGAGCAAGTGAGTGGCGAGAAAGAGGCCGAGGAGAAGGGCCAACCGCGGAGTGCGGCGGGCAAGCCAGAACAGGCCGATGGGGATGAGCAGGATGACGGGGAGAGGGAACTGGAGCCGCAAGAGCGACCAAAAGACCAGCGCCCGGTCGGGCTGGTCGGCCAAGCCAAAGTGAAAGAGGTTGGTCCGCAAACCCTGAGCGGTGGCGTGGCGCAGGAACCCCGCCCAGGTGTCCATATCAGTGGGGCCAAAGGGGACATGGGGGCTGCGCAGCGGATAATAGAGCAGCGGTGCCAGGCCTAGGAGCAAGCAGCCAGCCAGCGCCAACAGGCTCTTCCACTGGCGCAGGATACGAGGACGCACAGCCAGGATGAAGAGGCCATAGGCGGGAACGCCCATCATGGTGATGGGGTGATGCGTGGCCGCAAGGCCCAGCGTGACAGCAAAAGCGGCCAACCAGCGGTCCCGCCCGGTGCGCCACCACCGTACCAGGAGCCAGAGGTGGGTGACGGCAAAAGCCCCGCTGACGATGTGAGCGTTGGCGTGAATCGCGTGCTGCCAGAAATCGGGGGCAGCGGCGAGGACCAAGGAGGCGAAGAGGGGAGCGAGGGGCGAGGGGCGAGGGGCGAATTGCGAGGGGCGAATTGCGAGTTGCGTTTCTCGGAGAATGAGATAGACCGCCGTCGCCGCCCACGCCCCCACCGCCGCCGCCAGCAGGTTGGTGCGATAGGCGATGGTGCCCACCGGGACGAGGGTCTGCCACAGCCGAGCCAGCAGGGTGTAAAAGGCGTACCCCGGCGGGTGGGCGATGCCTAGAATGGCCGGCACAAACTGATACTCGGAGGGATCGCCAAAGAGGGTGCCCGGAGCGGCAGTGACCGCGTAGAGGGCAAAGAGGGCACAGAAAAGCAGGCCGGGGACCAAAAGCCAGGTTCCGCGTCTGGGGTTCCAGGCCCCACGGCGGGGGGGAGCAGACGGCATCGGTCACGACCTCCCCTACGGCGTCGCCGCCTGAGCCTGCTGCAGCACCCGGCCAAACTCACCCAGGAAAGCAGCAGCAACCTCGGGGTCGTGGACGATGAGCAGGTTCTCGTCGTTCTCCTCCTCGGCGCTGAGAGTAAAGTTGTACGATCCCAGCACCACCACCTGGTCGTCCACGATCATCACCTTGTGATGCATAATGTACGGGTTGCCGTCCACAAACACCTCCACGCCGCCAGCCCGCAACCGGGCGACCTGGCTGTATGGCGCGTCCGCCGAACGCTCCTCGACCACTCCCTGCACCGTGATGCCCCGACCGACCAGCTCGATCAGTGCATCGGCGACCGGTTCACTGGTGAACTGAAAGGCCATAAAACGGACAGTGGACTGGGCGGAGGAGAGGGCCTGGATGAGGTGGTTCGCCACCCCGTCCTCCGGCGCAAAGTAGACCTCCACCTGAACGGGCCGGTCCTGACCCTCCAGGTTGACCAGTGGATTGGGGGTATTGGCCGGAGAGGAGGGGCCAAAGCGATTGGTAAACATCTCTTCAAATTCAGTGGCGTAATCATCGGCGATAGCGCGGGAGGCGATGAGGACACCGTTATTGTTGTTACGGTAGGTGCCGTTGTCGGTCATGTTCCAGGAACCGGTCCAGACCCAGGCCTCATCGACCACGACGAACTTGTCGTGCATGATGCCGTGCCCCTCGTCGGGCCGGGCCACGACGGGGATACCAGCCTGACGCAGGCGGGTCACGGCCTCCTCGCCAGCGTTGCTCTCGTCGGTGACCAGGCGCACCTGCACCCCATCGTCGTGCGCGCGGATGAGCGCTGCGCTCACAGTGTCCAGGTCGAGGTCATAGGCCGCCACGTCCACACGCTGCTGACCACTGTCGATGAGGGTCACCAGGTCAAGATCTATGCCGCCGCTGTGATCGGCTTGCTCGTCGGGGAAACGGGGGGCGGTAAAAGAGACAGCGATCCAGTCGCCAGAGACGGTCTCGGTGACCCCCTGGTTGCCCAGAACATCCAGGCCCGTGCATCCCTTGAAGAGCAAGCCCAGGATGATAGAGAGGCCCAGAGTGACGGCGACAGCCCAGGTGGGCGCGCGCATCTCAAACCGTTGGCTCATCAGATTCCTCCCTGCTCACAACGTTCAACAAGCTCAACACCCGCTCCAGCCGTTGTTCCTGACGCTCTGGCGCGGCCTGCGCCGCCAAGCGACCGATGCGGCGCACCACCCGGCGCAGGGCGGCCAATTCCCGCGTCACCTCCCGTGGCGGCTCATCGGCCATTTCGGCCAGGACCGTCCCCACCCTCCCCACGGCCCAGTGGAGCAGCATGTGCGCCGCCGGATCGACCAGGTCGCCGGTGAGAGCAGGTTCCTCCAATAACCGTTCCACAGCATAACGATGGTCCAGACCGGCCATTCCGTTCCTCCTCGCCCGTAAGTATAACGCACCTGGGGCAGGAGGCAAGGGGAACGAGGGGCGCTTGGATTCGGGAGCAGAATCGCAATGGAATCGAGGCTGTAGCCAGTTTGCCGCCTGCGGGCACCAGGCCCTATGCTACGATACCCCTTGGGGTTGCATGCGAGTTGAACTCGCCTCCAAACTGATGCACACCCAGGGGAACAAGCGTGGTTTTCTTTTCTCCCCCCTTGTGATAGAATACCCTTGCACCGAGGAGGAGATATGACCAAGATCCTGATTTGCGTCGCCTGGCCCTACGCCAACGGTGACCTACATGTCGGTCACCTGGCGGGTGCCTACCTGCCCGCCGATATCTTTGCCCGCTATCACCGCCTTGCCGGAAACGACGTCCTGATGGTCTCTGGCTCCGACTCTCACGGCACCCCTATCACCATCCGCGCCGACCAGGAAGGGGTCACGCCGGATGTGATCTTTGAGCGCTACCACACCCGCTTTCTCGAGACCCAGCAACGGATCGGCATCAGCTATGACCTCTTTACCCACACCAACACAGCCAACCACTACCGGGTCGCTCAGGACATCTTTATGCGCCTGTTGGAACAGGGCCACCTCTACCGCCAGGTGCAGCGCCAGCTCTACTCCGAGGCGGAAGGACGGTTCTTGCCCGACCGGTACGTGGAGGGAACATGCCCCCACTGCGGCTACACCGAGGCCAGGGGGGACCAGTGCGACAACTGCGGCGCGCTGCTGGACGCGCTGGAACTGATCGATCCCCGCAGCAAGCTCGACGGCAGCACGCCGGTGGTGCGAGAGACAGAGCACTTTTTCCTGGACCTGGCATCGCTCCAGGACCAACTCGCCGCCTATCTGGCGGAGGACAAGGAACACTGGCGCTCCAACGTCATTCACTTTTCCCGCAACTATGTCGATGCCGGGCTTCAAGGCCGTCCCATCACCCGCGACATCGAATGGGGGGTCCCGGTCCCTCTCGAGGGGTACGAGAACAAGCGGCTCTATGTCTGGTTCGAAGCCGTCATCGGCTACCTCTCGGCTAGCATCGAGTGGGCACACGACACCGGTCAGGCCGAGGCGTGGAAGGAATGGTGGTACGACCCCGCCGCCCGGACCTATTACTTTATCGGCAAAGATAACATTCCCTTCCACGCCGTCATCTGGCCGGCGGAACTGATCGGCATCGAGCGGCTCTATGAGGATGACCCCGCCAAGCGGCTCAACCTGCCCTACGACGTGCCGGCCAACGAATTCATGCACATTGAGGGGCAGCAGTTCTCCAAGAGCCGTGGCCTGGCGATCTGGTTGCCAGACTATTTGGACAAATTCGCTCCCGACCCCATGCGGTATTACATCGCCGCGGTGATGCCCGAGACGAGGGACACCGACTTTAGCTGGGCCGATTTCGTGCGGCGGAACAACGACGAGTTGGTCGCGACCTGGGGCAACCTCTGTCACCGCATCCTCACCTTTGCCTACAAGCACTTTGACGGTCACGTGCCGGTCCCCGGGCTGATGGACCGGGCCGACGTGGGGTTGCTGGCCCATATCGACGTCTCCTTCGGGCCGATTGGCCGTCTTCTTTCCACCTGCAAGTTCCGCGCGGCTCTGAACGAAACGATGGCGCTGGCGCGAGAGGTCAATAGGTACCTGGACGAAAAGGCCCCCTGGCTCCAGATCAAGGAGGACCAGACGGCTGCCAGCACGACGGTATATGTGGCGCTGCGGGCGATCGACTCGCTCAAGGTCATGTTCTCCCCCTTCCTACCCTTTTCCTCCGAGGACCTCCACCAGTACTTGGGCTACGAAGACCATCTTTTCGGTCGCCAGTACATTGGCACCGTTGGTGAGAACAAAGAGAGACAGCACAAGACGTTGTGTTACGACCACTCGGGAGCAGCAGGCCGCTGGGCCCCGAGCGAACTCCCCGCCGGTCAGGCACTGCGCCGGCCGCAACCGCTCTTCCAGAAACTGGACCCCGAAGTGATGGAAGGGCTGATGTAGAACAGATATGACTTGGGGAGACCCTGCCCAGCTTGGGGCTTGGTCACATCCTGGCAGCCTCCCCCCAGAGCCGACAGCTCAATGTCCCTTTGGAAAGACTGCCCACAGTTTAGGAAAGGAGAGAATCTGATGAGAGAAAAGAAGAGTATACTGATCGCTGTGGCAATGCTGGCGCTGGCGGCGCTGGCCTGCTCGGTGATCCCCAGCGGTACGGAGGAGCCGACCGTTGCTCCGCCGCCCACCGCCGTGCCGCCCACCGCCGTGCCACCCACCGCCCCGCCGCCGCCTACCGTTCCCCCGCCGCCACCTACTGCCCCCCCTGTGCCCACCACCCCACCTACCCAGCCGTCCGGCGGGGTACTGTTTCGGGATAGTTTCGGCAACCTCGATTCCGGCTGGGAGATCGGCGACTATGCAGATGGCAATGTCGGCTACGGCGCTGGCTTCTACTATGTCACCTCTGAAGCCGCCGGCAGCATGATGTGGGGCGTGGCTTACCAGAATTTCAGCGACCTGGTCATTGACGTGGACGCCACCCAAGCATCAGCGCCCAGCAACGACAACAACGCCTATGGGGTGATGTGCCGCGTGCAGGATGATAATGACGGCTACCTCCTCCGCATCAGCGGCGACGGCTTCTATGCCATCCACCGCATCGTTGACGGCGACTTTCAGGCCCTGGTGGATTGGACCGCCTCCGATGTGATCAACCAGGGGAACGATACCAACCACATCCGCGCCGTGTGCGATGGCACCCATCTAGCGCTGATAGTCAACGGGGAGATGCTGGCCGAGATCGACGACTCTAGCTATTCCGAGGGGGACATCGCTCTTACGGCGACCACCTTTGAGGACGAAGGGACCGAGATTCACTTTGACGAGCTCGTCGTCCTCGCTCCCCGTGGACAGCAAGGTCCCCCTCCCACCGGCGGCGGCACCTTGTTGCAGGATGACTTTAGCGACCCCAACTCCGGCTGGGAGATCGGGGACTATGCTGAGGGCAACGTTGGTTACGGCGACGGCTTTTACTATGTCACCGCCGAGCGCGAGGGCGGCGCTATGTGGGGCCTGGCCAACCAAGACTTTGCCGACGTGGTCATTGACGTGGACGCCACCCAGGTGTCCGCTCCTCCCAACGACAACAACGCCTACGGCGTGAAATGCCGGGTCCAGCCTGGCGGCACCGGCGGCGATGGATACGCGCTGATGATCAGCGGCGACGGCTTCTACTCCATCCAGATAATCCAGGAAGGCGACTACGACGCCCTGGTGGCGTGGACCGCCTCCGACGCGATCAACCAGGGCAACGCCACCAACCATATCCGCGCTGTCTGCGAGGAGACGTACCTGGCGTTGTATGTCAACGGGCAACTGCTGGCGGAGGCAGATGACGCCACCTATATGTCGGGTGACATCTCATTGATGGCGGCTACGCTAGAGCCGGAGATGACCGAAGTTCACTTTGACAACATCGTTGTCACCACGCCATAAGAGCAAAGGGTAGGGCGGGCCTGCAAAAGCCCGCCCTACCCACGGTACTCCCGCAGCCGCCGCATCGGCTGACCCACCATACGGAAGCCGCGCCGTTCCGCCTCGTAGCGGATGCGCTCCACATCGATGGTCAGGTACTCGCCGCGGCGATAGAGCAGCCGACCGTCGGCCCAGACGTAGGCTATATCGCCCGGATGGGATGCATACACAATGCCAGCCAGCAGGTCGTGGCGGGGAATCCAGTGCGGCGCGGTCGTATCGAACAGAGTCAGGTCGGCGGGCCGGCCCGCCGCTAGCAACCCGCTCCGGTCCAAGCCCCTCGCTGCG
>JAOZPF010000176.1 GCA_029932895.1 Anaerolineae bacterium
GCCAGCCACTCCGCCCAGCCATCATCTGGCTCGACGGGCGCGCCCCCGACCAAGCGCGGCGCATTATGACCAAGTTCCTCGGCCCCAGGGTCTTTGCCGCCATCGCCGGCACCGAGATCACCGGTAAGGACGGCGTCGCCAAACTGCTCTGGCTCAAGGAGAACGAGCCAGCGATATATGACGAGATGACCTGCTTCCTCGACGTCAACGGCTACCTCACCTACCGCGCCACCGGCAGACAGGTCTTTGAACTCTCCTGCGCCTCCGCTTTTGGCTTGGACCTGAAAAAGAAGGACTGGCTGCGGGGACTCTTTCGCTATATGGGGCTGGACCTGTCCAAGTTCCCGCCGTTGGTGCGCTCGACCGACCAGGTGGGAGGACTGACGGCTGCGGCGGCCCAAGAGTGCGGTCTACTGGAGGGAACCCCTGTCTTTGGCGGCGGCGGCGACGCCCAGGGTGCGGCGGTCGGTTCCGGCGCGGTGGGCGAGGGGGACGGACACATCTACCTGGGCACCTCCGGCTGGGTGGGGCTGGTGACGGAGAAAACTCCCACTGGTCGCCACGGCGTCGTCTCTATTCAGGCCGTTGACCCGGACAAGGCCTTTCTCTTTGCCGAGATGGAGACGGCGGGCAAATGTTTGGAATGGATCGCCAATGCCTTTTACCACCACGAGCAGGCTGACCCCAGCATCCCCAACGTCTATGCACTGATGGACCAGAGTGTCGAGAGCGTCCCGCCGGGTTCGGACTATTTGCTCTTTACCCCCTGGATTTACGGCGAGCGATCGCCCGTAGCCGACACCTGGGTGCGGGCCACTTTTTTCAACCTCAGCGCCGACCACAGCCGCGAGCACCTGCTGCGCGCAGTGTACGAGGGCGTGGCTTACAACCTGCGCTGGATCGTCGAAATTGTGGAAAAGCGGTTTGGGTTTCCGCTGCCGGCCCTGCGGGTCATCGGTGGCGGGGCACACGGTGCGCCCTGGATGCAGATCATCGCCGACGTAACCGGACGGCGGGTGGAGACGGTGGTCAATCCCCAGGAGGCAGGGGCGGTGGGCATCGCTCTCACGGCGGGAATCGGACTGGGGCTGTATCCCGATTTCGAGTCACTCAAAAAGGTAGTCCGCGTGGAACACAAGTTTGACCCCCGTCCAGCGAACAAACCGGTCTATGACACACTTTACCGGGCCTACAAGGAGCTGTACTCCTCTTTGCGCGACCTCTACCGCGAGGTGAATGGGGTGCGGTTCCAGCGAGGATGAGAGGCCAAGCGCACGGCGAACGCTGGTGCTTGCTCAAATCAAGACCTGACAGGTTCTGAGAGCCCCTCAGGTCCGCACCGCCACCAACCCGTCAATCCTGCAATTCCTGTCCTGACGCGGGCGCACACGTGGGTGCACCACTACATCCGCCACTCGGGAGAGAGCGTTTCACTCTGGGGGCGACCGGGCAACCTGCCCCAAAACTGACGCACACCCGCTCCCCCGTGGTGTATTTCACTTGGGGCGGGTTGCCCAGCGGGGGAGACGAGGAGATGTCGAGTCTGTAGCTTGGAGGTCGCGCTTGGAGCGCGACGCCAATGTGGAATATAGGCATTAGCCGGTTCGTGTCCGTAGCATAGGCCCTTGTGGTCGTCAGCCTTGTGGCCGTCCACGGGCACGAACCCCTATGCTACGATTCGAGACCGGCGACCTGCTCAAGGGGTAACTTTTCAATGAGCATTTGCAGGTATAACCCTCCAAGGGCTTGCGCAAGCGCGACCTACGAACTGTTCTCCCAATTCGTTCCCAAAGTGAAATGCATCCGCGAGAGATATCATTTCTCAAAAGAGCGAGAGTATGATATACTGAAAAGCCGACAGATCCTGCCTGCTTCGAGCGAATAGTTGTTGCTCCAGAAAGGAAAAAGCTATGAAACGGAAACGTGTTCTCCAGTTCACCCTGGCAGTAACAGCCGTCATACTGCTGGCAACTTCCCCGGCCCTCGCTCTTCCTCAGAACCAGTTGCCAGACACCAGGGAAATGGGCACAGCGCCGCTGCGCATCCAGGTTGGCTCCAACGCCAGCGTGCAGGTGTACCACGAGCAGTATATGCACGGCGCTGCTTACGGGTCCGGAGCTAGCGGGCCGTTCTTTGCCATAGGGACGGACGTCTATGGCCCCCTCGTGGATGCTGGCGCATACGTCAACCAGTTGACCGCCGTAAGCCACGAAGGACCGTTCGGCGCAGGGACGGCTGGTGATCCCTATCGCATCGTCACAACGCAGCGGCTGAGCGGCAGCGGGACTGAGTTGACGGTAGTGCAGACGGCCTCCTACATCAATGGCAGAAGCTATTTCCAACTCGATTGGCGAATCACCAACGACAGCGGCAGTCAGACCTGCTTCAAGTTCTATCACGCCGCCGATCTCTACTTTGCCGACAGCGACAGTGGCATCGGTTACTATGACCCGGATAGCGGGGCGGTCGGTGGCTCCACCCAGATCGAAGACTGGTTCATGGTCTTTATCCCACGTACCCCGGCCGATCACTATAGGGAGGCAGGATACAGCGACATCTGGGCTGATATCGGTACTGCGGCCGACCTGAATGACACCATCAACGACGAGGACATTGACAACGGCGCAGCGCTCCAATGGAACATCTGTTTGCAGCCGGGCGAGACGACGACCATCAGCGACCTGTGGAGTTTTGGTCAGAGTGGGGAGGCAGCTATTGCCCCGCAGGAGCCACCGCAAGGTGCGGTGGATGTCTGGCTCCGGGACAGCCCAGAGGACGACGGCTCTGTGCCCTCGACGCAGAACAATGCAGCCTGGTGGACCAGCCCCGACATCTGGGTGCGGAACCAACGCGACGGCGGTGAGCAGCACCAGAACCCCATCCGCGACCAGGAGAACTCGGTCTATGCGCTAGTGCGCAACCGGGGGACGGAGGACGCCCATGACGTGCGCGTCAATCTGTACTATGCCGATGCCAACCAACTCAATCCCCTCTGGCCCGACCGTTTCACCTTTATCGACTCAACCACCATAGATGTGCCGGCTGGGGCAGAGGTCACCATCGACCCCATCTCGTGGTTTCCATCGCAAAGCGGTCACCTGTGCCTGCTTGTGCGGCTGGAATCGGACCAGGACCCGATCACAGCGGAGGGGGATGTGCCTGGCGACAACAACATCGCGCAGCGAAACGTGCATGGCGTAGAATTGCAACAGCATCTGTTCGGGAACACTGGTCGTGGAAGCGTCGAAGCTATCCTGGTGGGGCCGCCCGACACCGCGTCTCACGACATTGACTTTATCGTCAACTATCCCAACCGGCCCCCGTCTCTCAGTATCTATATCATCTTGCCGCCGGAACTGCTGGAGCGCTGGCAGAACGCTGGTGGGACACTCGCTGGCGGCGAGATCGAGGGAGAACGCATCCGGGCGACGGGGGATAGCGAAACCGCCATAGGCGGTTTGCCCCTTGGCCCTGGCGAGGAGGCGCGCATCAAATTAGAGATCGAAGGACCTACGGGCGAACCATTTGCCTTTGGCGCGGTGGGGCGAGTGGATGGCGAGGACGTAGGGGGCAACGTCTATGTCTACGAAGGGTTGACGCCGTCAGGCCCAGGCGCTGGTGGGGCGCCGTTGGGTGTTTTCCCCATACTGATCGGCCTGTGCTGCGTGGGCCTTGTTGCGGTGGCGCTCCTTGTCGGAGTGCTGTTCGTGCTGCGGCGGACAAAGTAGGGAGCCACACGGGCAAGTACCTCCGCCATCCCGTAACCCGCGACCTGTAACCTACGCCCTGTACTCCTCTCACTTGCCCTCTCCCTATGCTCGTGTAAAATATCCCACATGACAGCCCTCACCCTGAGCGCCGGCTTTCCCATCGCTCCTCTCCTGGCCCTATTCTTCCTCGCCCCAGCCATCGGCGAGTTGCTCTCTGGCTCTGCACCCCCAGCCGAGTTCTTCACCCCGTTCACCCTGATCCTCCTGGCGGCCCTCTACGGCAGCGGCGCGATCCTAGTGCGGGAACTGCGGTTGCGCTGGGGAAAGGGCTGGACGACGGTGCTCCTCTTGGGTGCAGCCTATGGCATCGTCGAGGAGGGACTGATGGTCAAGTCCTTCTTCGACCCCGGCTGGGAGGGCCTGGGGCTTTTGGGGAGCTATGGTCGCTGGGCGGGCGTGAACTGGGTGTGGAGCCTCCAGTTGATACTCTACCATGCTGTCTTTAGCATCGCTATTCCTATCCTGCTGGTCGAGCTGGCCTTTCCGGCGTGGCTAGGCCGGCGGGGGATGGTTGGCTTTGCGCTGCTACTGCTGGTCGACGTGGCGTTTGGGTTCCTACTCCTGACGACCTATCGTCCGCCGCTCATTCCCTACCTGCTGGCACTGGCTACGGCAGCGGGACTGGTTATGCTAGCGCGGCGGCTGCCCTCGAGACAGCCCCCTCAGCTAGTTCCCGTGGCGCGTCCGCGCCGCTTTGCCCTGCTCGGCTTGGGGGCCACCGTCACCTTCTTTGTCATCCACTGGGTGTTTCCCGGACTCGGCCTGCCGGTCCCACTGACGCTGCTCTCTGCACTCCTGCTGGTCGTGCTGGTGGCGTGGGCGGTACGACGGATGTCGCACCGCGGCGCGTGGGGCGACGAGCACCGGTTAGCGCTGGCGGGGGGAGCGCTGCTGTTTTTTGTGCTACTGGCTCCGCTGCAGGAACTGGACCCGGCGCGAACCGACAATCTGACGGGGATGGGAGCGGTGGGACTGGCAACGTTACTGTTCCTCATCTGGCTGTGGCTGCGGGTGCGGGCCACGGGCCGTGTTTTTCCAAACAGGGGTGCCGGTGTACAATAGAGCACAGCTCCCTGCTCTCAGGGGCCGTTCAAAGGATAGCGACCCGGCATAATCTCTGGCTCCAGGAGCGTGACAAATGGCACAGCAGTCCATCCCCAAACCCCGGCGCTGGCGGACCCTCGCCGCGTTGGCTTTCGGCTACTTTATCGACCAGGGCGAGGCCCAGGCCATGTCGGTCCTCTTTCCCACCATCAAGGCCCTCTGGGGTCTCAGCTACACCAACCTGGGCACCATCGGCACCATCCGCAACATTCTCCAGTCGCTCAGCGCCCCCTTTTGGGGCTATGCCGCCGACAAGCTCTCGCGTAAAAAAGTGATCATTTTCGGCACGGGCATCTGGGGCCTCTGGACCATGGTCTGTGGCCTGACGCAGAACTTTGGACAGCTCCTGGCAGTGCGGGCCATCTCCGGGTTGGGCCTGGGGTGCCTGATGCCAGCCACCTTCTCCCTGATCGCCGACAGCTTTCACCCCCGTCAACGCGGCCGGGCACTGGGCCTGCTGGAATCGATCGGTGTGCTGGGGATCATCATCGGCACGCTGGGGCTGGGGATGCTGGCTACACCAACCTTGTGGCGGTGGGGATTCATCATATTGGGGCTTTCCAGCGCCTTCTCCGGCATGCTGGTCTGGCTCCTGGTTGAGGAGCCGGTGCGGGGCGCGGCAGAACCAGAACTGGAGGGCAAAATTACCCGCGAGGCCGCCCAGCGGTACGGCATCCACCTCTCCGACCTGCCCCGTGTGGTCACCATCCCCACTATCTGGGTAGCAATCCTGCAGGGGCTGGCGGGGACGATGCCGTGGGTCGTACTGGGGCTCTACTTTATCACCTGGATGGTGGACGTGCGAGGGATGACCGAGGCGTTGGTTTTCGACCACCCACGGGGGAGCGCCAGCCTGGCTTTCGCCGGCATCGTCGTCGGCACAGCCATCAGTAATGTCCTGGGTGGCGTTTTGGGAGATTGGGCCGAGCAGATCAGCCCCAAGTACGGACGGGCCGCTGTGGGCCAGTTCTCCGTCCTGAGCGGCATCCCCCTGAGCTATGTGATGCTCACCCAGACGCAGGATTGGCCTTTCTGGGGGTTCTTTGCCCTCTGCTTTGTCACCGCTTTGATGATCAGTTGGGCGGGCAAGGGAGCCAAAGAGCCGATGATGCAGGGAGCCGTGCCGCCAGAATTGCGGTCCACCGCCTTTGCGATGACCACCTTCATCGAGAGCGGGTTCGCCGCGCTGGTGGCCTATGTCGCCGGCCGTTTGGCCGACTCGATTGGCTTTACCCAGGCGCTGGTCTGGACTATCCCCGTGCCCTGGATCGTCTGCTTTCTCCTCTATACCCTCTTCTACTGGGCTTACCCGCGCGATTCGGCCCGCTTGCGGGTGTTGATGGCACAGCGGGCGCAAGAGTTGGAATCATAGCCAGCAGAGACACGAAAAGCGCGCCACCGCTAGTGGGGGCGCGCCCGTCTATCCGAACAGCATCAGGATGGCTCCTCAGGCCCGCCCTCCCCAAACACCCCGCATGCGGGTCCGCAA
>JAOZPF010000177.1 GCA_029932895.1 Anaerolineae bacterium
AGAGACGCGCCTGTCCCCTCATCAAAGGAAAGAAGCAATTTGTGAGGGAAGGGCGTCCACATCGACGGGCTTCTGGATGTAGCCGTCACACCCGGCCTCTATGGTCCGCTCCCGATCACCTTTCATCACATTGGCCGTCAGGGCAACGATGGGCACGCCCGCCATACCTGGCAAGCTACGCAGGCGGCGGACCATCTCGTACCCATCGACCTCCGGCAGGTTGATATCCAACAGGACCAGATCGGGGGGAGAGGTTCTGACCTTGGCGAGGCCGGTAGGACCATCAGCGGCCTCTTCGACGGTATATCCTTCCGCCTCCAACACACGCCGCACGAGCAGTCGATTCGACTCGTTATCCTCTATGTAAAGAATCCTCACCTCGCTCATCCATCACCTCAAAGGTATCCCTCACCGTGACTGTTCGGGCTGCCTCTTCTCAGTCTCATCTCCCATAAAGAGGCGGGGGAGCACGACCCCCCATCTCCCGCCGGAAAGATGAGCTGAGCTTTCATCCCTCGCTTTCAATTATAGCACAACTCCCGATAAAGGCGACTGTACCTCATCATTACAGTTCGGTTACAACTGATCGGAAAGGGGGAAAAACCCAAACTCTACGGGGGAGGACCAAAATGACGAAGGACGATCTCCTGACCCTCTGGCCCGATGACCCACTGGGCAAAAGCTCTGACCTCGCCCAGCGGCTCGGCGAGTGCAACCAGGCGCAAGGGGTAAGCCAATGGGTTCTCGTTCAGCGTGTCCCGGGAGGGGACAACCCCTGCGACAGGGATGGCCCGCACACTGGGTTCCAGCCGATCCAGGGAGACGTACCCGATAGCCCCCGCTGTGGACGCCACATATGCCAGGACCCCATCACTATCCGGCGCGACCAGCGCCGTGAGCGTCACGTCGCGACCGTCCATCACAGCCGCCTCAAAGACATTCCGCAAGCCAGCGCCCGCCTCCCGGCTGACGATCTGGATCGGGGCCCCGCCCGCCCACTCCCCAACGCGGCCGCTAAACACCTCCCGCAGTTCAGCCAGGTCAAGCCCGTCCGTGGGTACGGACGGGTGGACGATGACAGCGATCCCGTCGGTGGCAAACGGGACTGACCAGAGAGGCCCTCCACTCACCCACGAGAGAGCCGCCAAGTCGGCTCTGCCGGCCCGCAATTCGTCCTCCGCCGCCGCGGCGTCGAACACGGTCACCTCCACCGTGACCCACGTCCGCTCTTCCTGGTAGGCAAGGGCCAACTCCTCGACCACCGGCGCGCACGCATCCGAGGCCACGACCCGCAGCAGGACCGGTTCGCGAGTGACGGTGAGGGGTTGAGAGGAACAGGCGGTCAGGAGGATTAGCAGCAGGAAGAGGCGGACGGGGAAACGGGGGGGAGGAGATGAGGGGCAAGGGGAACAAGGCATAATGGCTACACCACCAAGAGGGCGTAGAAAAGAGCAGCGACTCCGAACAGGGCGCAGTAAAGAGCAAAGGGGTAGAGAGAACGACGGCGGAGGTAGCGCAGCAGAAAGTGGATACAACCCAGGCCAGAGAGAAGAGCAGCCAGGAACCCCACCGCCAGCACGGGAGCCTGGGCTACCAAGCCCCCGCTCTGCGCCAGGTCCAGGAGCTGAACCGCCCCCGCGCCGAGGATAATTGGCGCAGCCAGCAAGAAGCTAAAGCGGGCGGCGGATTCGCGGCCCAGACCGCGCCCCATCCCGGCAGCGATAGTCGAACCGGAGCGGGAGATGCCGGGGAATATCGCCGCCGCCTGGGCCAGGCCGATCAGCAGCGCATCCATCCACGAGAGAGCAGCGCCCTTCTCTCTGGTCGGTCTCCGCCGCAGTGTGAGCTCGCCCAGGACTAGCACCCCCGCCGTGACCAACAGAAAACCGGCAGCCGCCACAGGACGGGCAAACATGCGCTCGAAAAAGCTCTCGCACAGCCCGCCGAGCAGGACCGCCGGAACAGTCGCCACAAGGAGCAGCGCCAGCAAGCGAGCCTGGGGGTCGGCAAGGGAGCGGCTCCGCAGCGCAGACCGACCGCCTCGCAGCAGCGCCACCCAGTCCTGCCAGAAGTAACCCACAACAGCAAACGCCGTCCCCCAGTGAACCAGCACGTCGAACGGCAGACCGGGCGCGGGCCAGCCCAACATCCAGGGGACCAGCACCAGATGTCCAGAGCTGCTGACGGGCAGAAACTCGGTGCTCCCCTGCAAAAGGCCCAAAAGCAATGCCTGGATCAAAGACAAGGTGTCGCTCCTTTCGGCAAAGGTGCAAGTTTGCAAGTGTGCAAGTGTGCAAGTGCGCAAGTGTGCAAGTTGCAAGTGTATGAGGAAATTTTCAGCAAATACGTGGCAGTAGCTCTCCCAGGGGCATGTCAAGGATGCGCCGCCCGCCGATGGGGGTACGCACCAGAACCATTCCCGCATGCTCCTCCACTACAACGCCGATACGGGATGCGTTCTTCCCCAGAGGATGACGGCGCAGCGATTCGAGCGCCGCTTCCGCCTCCTGCGGCTCCACAAAAGCGACCAGCGTGCCCTCGTTGGCGACGGTCAGAGGGTCGAAGCCAAGCATCTCGCAAGCGGCCGATACCGCCGGCCGCACCGGCACTGCCGTCTCTTCGATCTCGATGCCCACACCCGCCGCTTCAGCCAGCTCGTTCAACGCCGCCGCCACGCCCCCCCGAGTGGGGTCACGCAAACAGTGCGTGTGAGGGGCAGCAGCCAGCAGCGATTCGACCAGCCCGTTGAGCGGGGCGCTATCCGAGACCAGGTCGGTCTCGAAAGCGAGTCCCTCCCGCTGACTGAGGACCGCGATGCCATGGTCGCCGATGGTGCCGCTGAGGAGCACCACATCGCCGCGCTGGATCTGCTGCGGGCCTATCGTCACCCCCGCCGGCACAATGCCCACACCGGCAGTGTTGACGTAGAGACCGTCCCCATGTCCCCGCTCCACCACCTTGGTATCCCCGGTCACCACCTGGACACCCGCCGTGTGGGCCGCCTCCGCCATCGAGCGCACCACCTGCTCCAAGACCTCCATCTCCAGTCCCTCCTCCAGGATAAAGCCGACGGTGAGCCAGAGAGGGCGCGCGCCGCTCATCGCCACGTCGTTGACGGTGCCGTGGACGGCTAGGGAGCCAATGTCGCCACCGGGGAAGAAGAGGGGACGGACGGTGAAGGAATCGGTGCTGAGGGCAAGTTGGTCTCCTGGTTTCAGGTTGTATGTTTCGAGTTGGATGACAGCCGAGTCGGCCATCTGGCGCAGATACGGATTATCAAGCGGTGGGGCAAAGAGATCGCGGATCAGGTCGTTCATCATCTTGCCACCAGCACCATGAGCGAGGCGAATTATTTTCCCCATGGTTATGTCCTATGTTCAAAGTCCGAGGTCACACCGGGCGGCCGCCGTATCGGAAATAGGCCGCGCAGGCTCCCTCGGCGCTGACCATGCAGGGGCCAATGGGGCTCTGCGGCGTGCAGGCCCGGCCAAAGAGTGGGCATTCGGTGGGCAGGAGCACACCCCGTAGTATCTCCCCGCAGCGACAGCCGGGCGGGTCGCGGGCTGGCACCACGTCCACGGGGAAGACCAGCGCCGCATCGAAACGGGCATAACTATCCCGCAACCGCAGGCCGCTGGCGGGGACGACGCCAAAGCCGCGCCACTCGACATCCGCCACCTCGAACACCTGCTCCAACACCTTCAGCGCCGCGACGTTCCCCTCCGGGCGGACGCTGCGAGCATAAGTGTTGACCACCCGGGGACGTCCCTCCTCCACCATCTCGACCAGCGCCAGAACCGTGCGCAGGATGTCCAGCGGCTCGAAACCGGCGACGGCGACGGGAATGGCATACCTCTGGGGGAGAAAATGCCAGGCGTCGGAACCGATGACGGTGGTGACGTGACCGGGGCCGATGATCCCATCCAGCGCCACCTCGCCTGCGTCAAGAATGGCGCGGGTGGCGGGCGGGGTGAGCTTGTGCGTGCTGAAAATATAAAAGTTCTCCACCCCCTCCGCTTCCGCCGCCAGCACCGCCGAGCCGATCATCGGCGCGGTGGTCTCAAACCCCACCCCCAAAAAGATCACCGGCCGGTCAGGATTCTGGCGGGCGACGCGGAGCGCGTCCAGCGGCGAGTAGACTACCCGCACGTCGGCCCCCTCCGCTTTCGCCTGGGCCAACGAGGTGCGGCTTCCAAGCACACGGATCATGTCGCCAAAGGTGGTCAGGATTACATCCTCCACCTGCGCCAGCGCGATGGCCCGGTCCAGGTCGGTAGCCGAGGTGACACAGACGGGACAACCCGGCCCAGAGCGCAGCTCGACGGTGTCGGGCAGGAGGGAGGGGATACCATAGCGCAGTATGGCGTGGGTGTGCCCGCCGCAGAATTCCATCAGTCGTACGGAACGTGTGGAACGGGCGCGGATGCTATCGGCCACAGCGCGGGCCGCACGGGGATCGCGGAACTGGCGCGTGAGCGAATCGACGTTCGCTTCCAACTCTTTTTCCATAGGACCGCAGTCTACAACAAAATGGCCGCGAACGCAACCTGGGAAAAGAAGCAGGAGGCAAGGGGCCAGTTGCCAAAAACAGGCAAGCAGAGTATGATGAGCGTGACGGGTCGGTTAAACGGAGCCGCCCGGGAACACAATTCTCACCAGGAGGGAAGCTATGGAAGGAATGTTTGCTGCAGGTGGCTGCGTTATCGTCGGACTCGTCACTGTCGTCGGTGTTGTGCTCCTATCGGCGGTCAAGGTCATATATCAATACAAACGGGGTGTGGTCTTTACGCTGGGCAAGTACACCGGCACACGCGAACCCGGCCTGACCTTTATCATCCCCATCTTGCAAAGGATGCGCCTGGTCGATATGCGCATCCAGACGGCCGACATCCCCCGCCAGGAGGTGATGACCAAGGACAACATTCCCATGCTGGTCAATGCGGTGGTCTATTTCAAGGTGATCGACCCGGAGGAGGCAATCATCAAAATCCAGGACTATGCCTTCGCCGTGCGTCAGTACACCCAGGCGGCGCTACGAGACGTGATCGGCAACAGCGAGATGGACATTGTGCTCACCGAGCGGGAAGAGATCGCCGAGAGCATCAAAGAGATCGTCGATGCGGAGACCAACGGCTGGGGTATCGACGTCGAGTCGATCAAGATCCAAGAGGTAGAACTGCCGGCCGAGATGAAGCGGGCGATGGCCAAGCAGGCAGAGGCGGAGCGGGAACGCCGCGCCGTGATCATCGCTTCACAGGGGGAGCTCTCCGCTTCGGAGAACCTGCGCAAGGCGGCGGAGAACCTGTCCAAGAGCAAGGGGGCACTGCACCTGCGCACCCTGCAGACGATCCGCGACATCGCTGCCGACCCCTCGGAAAAGATCATCCTCTTTATCCCTTCCGACCTGGGCCGCACGCTCGAGAGCTTGGGCGGGGAAAAATCAGAATAAGCGGTCAGCATGCTAGACACCAAGACACGGTATCTCCAGATCGCTTTCAACTATGACGTGGGAATGGTCCGCCAGCTCCTGCCAACCATCGTCCACAGTGTGCGGAGGGTGAAGGGAGGAACAAGGCGCATCCTGATCGAGGCCGGAACTCCATACATCAAGCGGGAGGGGGCAGCCGGCATCAGAACGATCCGCAGCCTGTGGCCCGGACAGATCGTCGCCGATCTAAAGACGGTGGACGGCGCACTGGGGGAGGTGGACATGGCCCGTTCGGCCGGCGCAACCGCCGCGACGGTCCTCGGCAGCTCTCCGCCGGAAGCCCTCAACCTTTTTGTCGCCCGCTGCGCCGCGCTGCGAATGGTCTCGATGATCGATATGCTCGGCGTGGACGACCCCCTGCGTGTGCTGATGAAGCTCTCGACTCCCCCCGACGTCGTGGTGCTACACCGCGGCCGAGATGAGGAGGGAACGCGGGGCAAGGTGATTCAGTACCGGCACGTGAACCGCGTGCGGAGCAAGTTCGACGTGCTCATCTCGGCCGCCGGCGGCGTGGACCTGAAAGAAGCTCGCAGCGCGATCTTTAACGGGGCCAACATCGTCGTCGCCAACCTGGTGCGCCCGGGTGACCCCTGGACCGGCATCCGCACCGACACGGACGTTGGAGAGATGGCGCGGCAGTTCCTGGCAACTATCGAGTGAGCGAACTCACGGTTGATAGACGGCCCAGGAACCGTCAAAGTGCGTCAGTTGGTAGATCGTGCCGTCGATGCCCTGGAGCATGGCGTAACTGCTGTGTAGCCCGCACGCGGCGAACCCTTGCCTCCAGGTCTCGAACCCGGCCTCCGGTGCCGTCGCCCAGCCCAACCCCTCACGGACCTCCGGGTGGGTGCGCCAGACCAGCC
>JAOZPF010000178.1 GCA_029932895.1 Anaerolineae bacterium
TACTTGGCTTCCCATTGGAGCCTGGACTCCTCAACCCGGCTAAAGCCTATATTCCCTAGTGATGTCGCGCTACGAGCGCGACCTCCAAGCTACGGGCTCGACGTCTCCGTACAGCTTGGCCCGCTCTCGCGGCAGCTCGGTCTCGCCCCACTTGACGCTGACGACCATCGTCGTCAGCAGCGGAGTGCTCACCAGCGGCGGCAGGTCGCGATGGGCACGCAGCCCGTTGATCTCGTGGATTGCGTCCACCAGCTCTTTGTTGCGGACCGCTGCCTCGCCAGGGTACAACTGGCGGCACCAGTTCTCCACCAACAGCCGGATGTGCTCATCGGTCAGCCGTTGCACGTCCAGGCGGGTGAAATCGTCGCCAAAGACCGCCTCATCCCGGTACTCCGCCTCCCGCGCGGTGACGATGACCTGGTTGCCAGGGTAGATGTCGTTGACCAGGTTGTTCACTTCCTGGCACACGTTTCCCCGCTCATCCCGGCTCACCACCTCGTCCAGCCCATCCAGCATCAGCAAGCAGCCCTTGCCCAGCAAAAGCCGGTCGAAAAAGTTCTCCGAAAGCTCCAGCGCCGGGTTGCGTCGCTTGAGGTACCAGGGGATAAAGCCGGGCAGCGTGCCCGCTCGCGGGTTCTTGAGCCGCTCCTGGGGCGACCTGGCGCACAGGTCCAAATAGTCGCGGTAATAACGCAAGGGAATCACCAGGGGGACCGGCAAGTGATTCTCATCGTGCAACCGGAAGGGCAGGTCAGCTCCGCCAGCCGCCTCGGTCAGCGCGACGGCGCGGTAGGCCAGGAGTGTGCTCTTGCCGCTTCCGGCGCCGCCTACGATGACGATCTGCCGGGATACGGCGAGCAGGTCCTCCATCTCCACGCTCTCCGCGGCATCTCGGCGCCGCTCGGCCCATTCTACCCAGGCCCGCGCCATCGCCAGGCTGTCCTTGCTCTCTCCCGCCAGTTCTCTCAGCTCCTCCTGCCGGGGCGGGCGAAAGCGGCACAGGGTGAGAGGGACAAAGACGTCTTTCAACTGCCGCACCGGGCGGCCCTGTGCAGTGGGCAGGCTTTCCAGGCCGTAGAGCCGTGCCTTGCTGTAGGCATTGTGAGCCCACTGCAGGTATTCGTTCAGGATGCGTTGAAATCGCTCCTCAGAGAGGGCCGGTCTCCCCGGCGGTGCCAGGTAGATCTGGTAGATGCTACCGGTGACGGGACCGGCGACGGCGATGCCACCGCCTTCGGTGGCGGCGGCTCCAGCCCTGCGCGATGGCGCCGGAAGCTCCCTCCGCTATCTCCGCCTTGAGGGAAACACCACAAATGGGGCAGACGTTGAACTCATCGGGCCACGTGCGCTGGCAGGTTGGGCATTGCACGGCTGACCTCTTCTCGGTGGAAGAACGGCATCACTTTTCCCGGCCGAGGCGGCCCATTGAGGTATATTGAGCGCTAGCGGGGCGCCCGATGCCCTGGGCAGGCACCTCTGCTCCTGCCCAGGGCAAACTACTTCCTTCCGCGCTCACAGTATAGTGTAAACTCCCGTCAGGTGCAACTGGGGAGCCGTCTCCGTCGTACACTGTGGTCAAGACATCCCGTTGGTCGGTAAAGGTGACTGGGAATTCGAGACAACGCATCTCACTCGGATCGTAGTACGAAGGGAAGGTAGATGGCGTAATCAGGCGTGCCAATCGTGTTCCATACTTCGTTCGTCTCGATGGCTTGCTCAAAATCGAAGACAATAGTGGCTGCATTGGTGACCATCGTTCCATCCACCAGCTCTGCCTGGGGCCTGATATAGAACGAGACATGTCCTTCGCCGCGACCCGTCTCGTCGTTGGGTGGCAGGAACCCAGCCAGTGGGTCGTCGGGTAAGCGGCCGGTCTCGGGATTCAGTGTCCGGAAGGTCCATCGCACTTGGCCGACCTGGTAATCGACCTGCGCCGAGATGTCCAGAGTCCAGGTCCTGGTTACCCCTTCTCTGTAGTCCTGGATCGTTACCACGCTGTCTGCGGACCCCGCGCTTTGGGATGGGATAACTACCCGGTCGCCAAAGGCAAACTCGGCGAACTCGAGTGTGCTCCAATCCAGGTCGGGGTCAAGATCGTCGACGATGAAGACCTCTTGGGCCGGTGCCGTGGCGCTGATGACGTTCTCAAAGTAGATGACATACTCCAATGTGTCAGTGGTGCTGACGATCTGCTGGGCGCCAATGCCTGCCGGACCGGCCTTCTCGTTAGGGTCGACGGACTGGACGATTGCGCTGCTCCCGGCGCCGAGGTCTTGGTGAGTGTCGGAAGGAGGCATCGGCGCGCCGGAAGGATGGCTTGCCGGTGACGTGGCAGAAGAGCCCACGAGCCCGCCGCCGCGTAACGCGTCAACGATCAGCAGGAATGGGTCGAGCAAATCCCAAGGACTAGATGGTGGGTCAGTGTAGTTTGCCAAGCTGCTCAGATCATCGACAGCGGCCGAGGCGCTCTCATAGATCTGGCGGCTGGCGCCGCGGAACGCTTCGTAGGCCTCGGTGTTTGTGGGATCCTCGCAGAATCTGCCATAGGCTTCCTGGCGCATGCGCAAGCCCTCAAAGAATCGGAAGACACCGCCGAATTTAAGCGGTTCACCGCTGAAAGGCCATTGCCAAAGGCCAAGCGGATCGATGTACCCGGCTGGATTGTTGCCAGCATACGTATAGAGATTCGAAGGCAAAGTTCGGGTCGGGTCCACAGCCGTGAATCGCCCCTGCGTTGGCTGATAGTATCGGGCGCGCATATAGTCCAGTCCATGCCCTTCGGACATCACCCCGAACCGTCCCACGTAGCGGAACGGGTTGGTGATAGTCTCGTTGATCACAAGGGGGATGCCAAACACGTCATAGTCGTAGCTGTTTGCCACGGCCCCGACATCGTCAATGATGTAGCGCGTGTTACCGATGGCATCGAAAGCATAGTAGGCAGCATTGCCACCGTCATCGACTCGTGCCACCAGTCCCAAGCCGTGGACGTAGTGGGCCACCAGGTTGTTGCTGCCATCATACTCGGCAGCCACGTCGATCAAGCCGATGGGGTCGTGCACGTATTGCGTCACGGCGCCGTCGTGGATGACGGCCGCTCGGTTTCCCAGCACGTCGTATACATATTCCCAGGTGCCGCTGGTCGGCGTTGTGACGCGGACCAGGCGGTTCTCCGCATCATACTCGTACGTGGTTGTCCCGGCGGCGTCGGTACTGGAGGTGAGGTTACCATCGTCGTCAAAAGTGCAAGAGACGTTGCCGGCGTGAGTGTACTGGTTCAGGTCGTTCGTGCTGTAGGTCGTGGTGATGCCATCATCGGTGACCGAGATGCGATTGCCCACCGGATCGTATGCGTAGGTCACGGTCCTCCCACCAGGGTAGGTTGCGCCAACTAGCCGTCCCAGCGCATCGTACGAGTAGGTAGTCGTTCCACCCGCCGTCGTCATAGAGGTTCGATTCCCATTGGCGTCGTAGGTGTAGGCAAAGAAGGACTGGACTGAATCGTCGGCCGCGTAATGGGTCATAGTGAGCACCTGCCCGGCACCGTCGTAACTGTAGACCGTATACGTTCCATTGCCCCGCGTTTCAGTGTGCACCCGTCCTGCCGGGCTGTACTCGTAATGCACCAGGTCACTGGCAGCGCCGTCGGTGATCCGCTCCAGACGTCCGGCCGGGTCGTAATGGTAGTTGAGCACGTAGCCATCGTCGCCTGTTCGCTCAGTGCGCTGGCCGGCGTCATTGTAGGAAAAGGTGAACCAGTGACCAGAGGGATAGTCAATGCGGGTTAGGAACCCTCGGTCGTCGTACTCCAGATCGATCGTGCCCGATATGTCACCTACAGAGGTGACGTATCCCATTGTGTTGTAGGTGTACGTGATCCACCGCCCGTCGGGGTAGTCCTTGCGGACAACTTGGCCCAAACTGTTGTGCGTGTAGGTGATGATTTGACCCCGGCGGTTGGTGATCGTGCTCAAATTGCCGTCGTCATCATACGTCAAGCTCTCAAATGAGCCGTCCACATACGTGATCGCCGTTAGGTTCCCGTCGTCGTAGGCGTAGTCCGTCATGTTCCCGTTGGCATCCCTCAGCCAGTCGGGGCGATTCAAATAGCTGGTGTAGCCCATCTCGGTGATATGATCAAGAGGATCCATAACCGATGTGAGGTTGCCCTGATTGTCATACGTCATCTGAAAGGCTATGTTGTCGGGCCGGATTAGCCGGACGAGGTTCAGGTCATCGTCATACTCGAATCGCACTCGGTTGCCCAAAGGATTCTCCATCTCGAGGAGTTGCCCCGAGTATCCCAGGTGCAAAGTAGATGTGAACCCCTCGGCGTTCCCAATCGCCACGCTTCCAAAGGTGTTATATTGGTAGGTCACCTGCTCTACGCCCCCATCGAGCCAGGCCGCAGCCAGGCGGCCTTCGCTGTCGTAGCTGTAGTACTGATGCACGCCGTTAGGATAGGTGACGGAATCCAGAGCGTGGTTCAAGGCACCGGTGCTCGAGATGTAGGTGTACGTTGTGGTGATCCCTCCTGGCGCTTCGACTGTGAGTAGGTGCGTGCCGGCTTCGTCGTATCCATATAAAATGGTCTGTCCTGCGTGATCGATGAGGCTCTCGATGCGGCCCAGTCCGTCAGTCTGCAGGCTCACCGTCCAGCCGTTCGAATGGGTCAAGCTGGTCAGATCGTCTGCGGAGTAGCCCAAGGTAATGCGGTTGCCGTTTGGCTCTTGGAGATACAAGAGCCTACCATCCTCATCGAATTGCCATATCAGACCATCTTTTTCCCGGAGGCGATAGCCGTCACCGGTCTCGGCGAGAATTCCGAAATCGCCGGCTCCTGCCTCGAATTGGCTGGCGGTCACCCTCGTGAACCTCCGGGCACTGCCGCCAGGGCCGGTTACAATGATGGTGTTGGGGTCGGACTGGGTCAAGGCAAATTCGAAGCTATGTGACCAACCTCTGACCAAGGGACCGGTTGAGAAGCGCTGGTCGAGAGTGTTCATCGCCACGCGCGAGAATTCGAGGGCAAGACCAGGGGCCGGGGCGAAGCTGTCTGTGTTGACCCCTACATACTGGCGCAGGTAAGTTCCTGAGGCGCGGGCAAAGGCTGCCGCGAATAGCTTGTTGACGTCGTGGGTCGAGCCGCCATACTGGGCAAGATAGGTCGCCTGATCGCGTAGCATCTGAACATAATCGGCCCACGTTGCGCCAGCACGGGCCTGAAACCTGGGCCAGATGACCGCCCACAATTCGCTACTAACTTGAGGTGGTCTAACCTCCGCTTCCACCGCGTTCCAGTCGATCGCTGTGCTATCGGCTGCAATGCGTGTCAGACTGAATTCGATGTCGCGCGTCTGGTGCTCCCCGAAGTGGGCACGGAATTCGATCGCAACACGGTTGCTTGACCCCGGTCGCAGGATGCCCGCTGGCTGATCGGGGTCAATGCCCAGAATTTGAATCGGCTGCTCGGCGAAGGAATCGCTGGACGAGAGACGCATAGCCTGCGTGGGCCAACTGGAGATGACAAAGAGCGGGGCGGGCAGATCAGCGTCGCCCACGTTGGCATACTCGAGCCATAACACGCTCTGGCGACCGTTGCGGACGCGAGCGGGGGTAATCAGAGAGGCCTCCAGTTGCGGGCCAACTCCCGTGGTGACGGTAAAGGCCTCGTGCAACGTCATCTCATCCATGTCAGGCCAGATAGCGCTGATGTCGTACGTGCCCGTTGTGATCCCAGTGAGATCAAAGTGTGCCCAAAGCGTGGTCGGCGAAGCGACGGAGACGTGATCAGCAGTCAGGGTAGGCAAGCCGTTGCCGTGCAGCTCTACTCCGACTTCCTGGTTGAATCCCAGGCCATAGAGAAGGAGCGTTGTCTCGCCCGCGTTGCCGGCTGAGCGTGGCGAGAGATCGGAGGTGTACCGATCCGCCGTTCTTGCAACGATCTGGTGGCTACTTGCGGCGTCAAATGCGTAGACGCCAAAGTAGTAGGTTCCTTGTTCGGTAGAAGGGATGAGGAGCTCGTAGGTGCCGCGACCGGTTGGGTCCTGGGTGCGCAGATTGTATGCAGACCACTGGGGTAAAGCGTTCAGCTGGCCAAAGATCCACAGTCTCTCCGTGCCGGTCACGGGCGTGACCTCGACGACGATGGATTGTCCCGCCGTCGTGGAGAGATAATAGTCCTGGAACTGGAAGCCATCCACTGTGCGGGTGACCAGTTGGCCTAGAGTCAAACCCACCGGCTCCCGGTTAGGTTGCAGGCCCAGCCAGGGCGCATACGAAACGCGATCGCTCACCTCGTCGCCGGCTCCCCCAGGGTTGGTGGT
>JAOZPF010000179.1:0-4059 GCA_029932895.1 Anaerolineae bacterium
AGCCCTGCTGGCCTCGCTTTTCGCGCTGAGCCTTGCTATCTACCTCAGCACCGCGCAGCCCACGGTGGGAGACGGGGATAGCGCCAAGTTCCAACTCGTCGCGCGCGTGCTGGGCATTCCCCACTCTACCGGCTATCCCCTCTACGTGCTGCTGGCTCACCTCTTTACCTTCCTGCCGCTGGGCGATGTCGCTTTTCGGGTGACGTTGTTCTCTGCCGTCGCCGGCGGAGCGGCGGTCGGTGTGCTTGGCCTGACGGTCTGGCTGCTCACGCGGGACCCACTGGCAGCGGCGGGGGCGGCTCTTCTGTTTGCCTGGTCGCCAGCCTTCTGGTCCCAAGCGGTCATCGCCGAGGTCTATGGGTTGAATGCCCTCTTTGTGGCGGCGGTTGTTTTTCTCTTTCTCCTGTGGCGCAGGTACCGCCGGCCCTGGATGTGGGCAAGCGGACTGGCCGTCTACGCCCTCAGCCTCGGTAACCACGGCTCGATGTTGCTCCTGGCCCCTGCGCTCCTCTGGCTGGTGGCGGCGACGGAGCCACGGATGCTGACCCGCCCGCGCAACCTGGTCCTTGCCGCTGGAATCCTGGCGCTTGGAGCGGCCCAGTACTTGTGGCTGTTCTTGCGTGCCACCCAGCATCCTCCTTTCTGTGAGCACTGTCCAGACACACTGGCCCGGTTTGCCTGGTACCTGAGCGGAGCGCAGTTCCGCTCCCAGTTCCTGGCCTTTCCCCTGGGTCAACTGGTGCGCCGCCTGGGGCACTACCCTGACCTGCTGCTGGCCCAGTTCGGCCCTCTCCCGGTTGCTGTGGGCGTTGTGGGCACTATTGCGCTGGTGGCAACCGATTGGCGCGGACTGGTCTTTTTGGCCCTGGCCTTGGTCGGAGATGTTCTCTTTGCGTTGGATTACGACATTGTGGACTATGGCAACCTGCTCATCCCCTCCTATCTCCTCTTTGCCCTTGGCGTAGGAGTGGGGCTGGCGACCGTCGCGCGCCTGTTGGCCTCTGTGACCCGCCTCCTCCCGCGCCCGGCTGGGACCCGCGTGGCGTCGGGTGTCTGGGCGCTCGCTGTTGTGGGGCTGATGTTGTGGCCGCTGTGGGCGAACTATGGCCTGGTCGACGAGAGCAGCGACCGTGCGACCTTGGATGAGGCAGAGACGTTGCTGGCGATGATCCCCACGGACGGCGTTTTGGTCATGCCGCCGTGCTGCGATTTCTACGGGCGGGCGATGGCTGTCTTTTACCTCCAGCAGGTGGAGGGATTGCGGCCCGATGTCGAGATCGTGTCGTTTGATCCAGGCGACCCGGCGCTGGGCGTCCGCCCCATCTATGTTCCGCAGGATGGACGGGTTGTTTCCCTGCTGGCGGAAGAACGCCCGGCTGTCTTGCCTCGCGTGGGGGTGCGGCTCCAGCACGTGCTGGAGCAACATTATGTGCTGCGTCCGCTCGACTCATCCACAACACCCCTGTGGGTAGCGCTGGATGGCCTCCCGGACGGCAGTTTGCTGTTGCTGGCGGGCCGGCACCCGGTCTCTTATAGCGTGGATGACGGTGCGGCGGGAAGCCAGGTCGAGGTGTCGCTGCGCCGCTTTGGTTTCCGGGATGTGGATTGGCCAGGGCGGGGGGCCCACGCGATGGTTGGGCTGCGCGGGGCCGCGCCAGGGACGGCGTTGGTGGTGTGGAACCCACAGGTTGTCGATCTGCGGCTGCGAGCGGGGGAGCCTGTCGCTGCCACCGGTATGCTGTCTCCCGTTTCTCTGCACTTGGTCGTCTCCGACGCCGATGCCGATATCGTTGTGGACGGGCGCAATCTCTCTGCTCATCACTGGGGGACCAACCTGGTCGCCCTGGCACCGGGCTCCGGCGATCCACTTCTGATGGCCTACTTTGACACCGAGACTTTTCTGTTGAACGACGTGCGGGCCTATCGCATCCTGGCGGTGCGGCAGGAAGGAGGGGAATGAGTCCTGTCATCGAATTCCGCCGCGTCTCCAAACGGTTCGCGTTTCACGCCACCAGACCCCGCTCCTTCTTGGAGGCGTTCACGGGGTCGTTGCAGCGGCCGTTGCGGGAGCGCACAGCGTTCTGGGCATTGCGCGATATCTCGTTGGCGGTTGACCAGGGAGAGACGGTGGGAGTTGTCGGCGACAATGGGGCGGGCAAGAGCACCCTGCTCAAGTTGGCGGCACGGATCATCGAGCCGACCAGTGGGCACGTGGCGGTTGAGGGGCGTGTCGGGACACTGTTGGAGGTGGGAGTCGGTTTTCACCACGACCTCACCGGGCGGGAGAACATCATCCTCAGCGGCACGTTGATGGGGTTGCGGCATCGCGAGGTGGCTGCACGGATGGACGAGATCGTCGCTTTTGCTGACATTGGCGATTTCATCGATGCACCGCTGCGCCACTATTCCTCCGGGATGCTGGTGCGGTTGGGGTTTGCCGTCGCCACCTGCATCGAGCCCGATATCCTCCTGGTGGACGAGGTGCTGAGCGTGGGCGACCAGTCGTTCCGCCAGCGCTGCCTGGAGCGGATTGACCAGATGCGGGCTAGAGGGACGGCGATCCTCACCGTCTCCCATAACCTGGAGGAGATACGCCGTATCTGCGACCGGGCGCTCTGGCTGCACCAGGGACAGGTGCAGGTGGAAGGGCAGCCCGACGAGGTGATCCACGCTTATATGAATCACATACTGCGTGAGCGCGAGTTGCAGGTGTGGGAATTGGGCGACGAGGAGGGGCGGGGGCGGCGGTTTGGCAGCGGCGAGGTCGAGATCACGGGCGCGGCCACGCTGGACGGGGAGGGTCGCCCGTGCTCTGCCTTCACCAGCTCCACCCGGTTTGTCGTCCGCATCGATTATCGCTGCCGGAGGCCGGTGGATAACTGGGCCTTTGGCCTCAGCATCTATGCTCAGGATGGAACCTGGGTGACCAGCCCCAACTCGATCGGGCAGAATGAGGCGCTGCACATCGCCGAATCTGGTAGTATCTACTATGTCGTCGATCGTCTGGCACTGCGGCCTGGCCTTTACGAGCTGACTGTGGCTGTCTTTGATCCCACCGCGCCCCAATATAAACCCTACGACCACCATCACCGCGCTTACATCTTTTCGGTGGTGGAGGGCGCGGTGGGGCAGGATGGCCTGGTTGAGTTTCCCCACCGCTGGTTGGACGAACGCGGGTGGGCGGAGAGGGGGGATGAGAAGGGGGATGGGCAGAGAGTCTGGATGGTGGGTGGTGGAGGAACAATCGTCTCGCCCGGAAGGGTTGTTCGGCGCTATCAGGCGGTGGTGGAACGGTGTGCTGACCCGCGAGTACGTATGGCCGTTGGTCGAGCGACAGAATCGTGTCAACCGCCGCTTGGCGGAAGCGTTGACCGACGCCGAGGAGACCATCGTGGCGCTGGATCGGGAGCTGGCGGACGCACGTCGGTTGCACGCACAGGCGGTCTATGAGCTGCGCGAGGAGCTGACACATCTCGCGGCGCGCGTTGCCGTCCTTGAGGCGGCCCTGGGCCACGAGGAGGATGCAGCGTGAACCTGGCCCACTTTGGCCCACTGCCGCCCCTCCGCTCCGGGGTCGCCGACTATGGCGCGGCGTTGCTGCCTCATCTGCGGCCCTATTTCGAGCGCCTCGTCGCCGTCGTCGACGGGACGGTCCCGGCGCTGGAACCGGGCCTGGTCGATATGGTCTATGACGGATCAATCTCCGCCGACTGGTGGGATGGCGGGTCGGTTCTGCCGCTCTACCAGATGGGTGGTCATCTGACCTACCATCGTCTGGTGTATGAAACGCTGCGTCGTTTTCCTGGCGTGGTCATTCTCCACGATGGCAATCTGTTACCATTTGTGCACGAGCTGACGCTGGCGCGGGGAGATCGGGCGGGGTTCCTGCGCGAGGTCGCTTTCGAGGGCGGGCGTGACCTGCTGGCGGTGGCGCGGGCCGCGCTTGAGCGGACCGCACCGCTCTCCCCCCAGGCGGCCTCGCTGCTGGCCCGCGTGGCCCGCTCCAGCCTGGGCCTCATCGTCCACAGCCACACCCTGCGCCGGCGCGTGTTGGCCGTC
>JAOZPF010000179.1:4069-6323 GCA_029932895.1 Anaerolineae bacterium
CAGCCCGGAGATCGCCAGCGGCCAGAAAAGGGTCGACCTGGAGGTCGTCCCCCACCTCGATTTGATGTCCGGCCTCTCCCCTCTCCCCAGGCGCGAGGCGAGGCGGGCGCTGGGCCTCGACCCCGTGGGCCTCTACATCGGCGCGTTCGGCATCATCGCGCCGCAAAAGCGACTGGCAGAGGCGTTGCGAGCGTTCGCCCACCTGCGCCCCTCCTTCCCTGAGGCGCGCTTTCTCTGCGTGGGCGCGGAGGTGGCGGGGAGTGACCTGCGTGCTGTGGCGGAGGAGCTGGGAGTGGGGGACGTAGTCGAGATCACCGGTCACGTGCCGCAACCGGTCATGGCGCGCTACCTGTGGGCGGTGGATGTGGGGGTAAACCTGCGCACCCCTACGTGGGGCGAGACCTCCGGGGCGTTGCTGCGGCTGATGTCCTGCGGTGTGCCGACCCTGGTGACGGATGCCGGTGCCTTTGCCGAGCTGCCGGACGATGTGGTGGTCAAGGTAGCGGCGGGGCCGGAGGAGGTGGAAGCGGTCGAAGCGGCCCTGCAGACACTCCTGAGCGACGAGGGGCAACGTGCAGCAATCGGCAGGGCGGCCCAGGCCTTTGTCTCTGCCCATTGCAGTCCACCTCAGGTCGCTCGGCAGATTGCCGAGTTTATCTACGGATCGGTCGGAGAGGTATGCACATCGTTCACGTAACCCATCGCTCCTGGCCGATGGTGGGTGGGTCGGAGCGGTATGTCCAAGAGATCGCCCGCCGGCAGGTAGAGGAAGGTCACCGGGTGACCGTCATCGCCACCAATGCCGGCGCGCTCTCGGCACTGTGGGATAGCCGCGGTCGCCTCATCGACGGGACGGTGCCCTCGGTTTACCAGGGCGTGCTCCTGCGCCGCCTTCCGCTCCGCCACCTGCCGTTGGGACGGGTCACGTTTCCGGCCTTGCGCTGGCTCACCTGGGCGCTGAGCAACTTGTCGGGGCGGGCGGCTCTGCCGCTGGTCCGCTTTAGCCCGTGGGTGCCGGGGCTGGCCCAGGCGTTGGCTGAGGAGCGGGCCGATCTGCTGTTTGCCTGGAACATCACCCTGGAGGGGCTGACGGCGGCGGTGGCGCGCGAGGCACAGCGGCGGCGCGTGCCCTGGGTGGCTGTCCCGGTGCTCCACCTGGCTCGCCTGCGCTTTTACACGATGCCCCACCAGTTGGATCTGCTGCGGCAGGCTCAAGCTGTCCTGGCCCAGACGCCGAGCGAGCGTGATTTTCTGCTGCAACGTGGCTTTGCCCCCCACCAGGTTCACATTGTCAGCCCTGGCGTCAGCCTTGAGGAGGCGGAGACTGCGAATGGCAGTCGCTTCCGGCGCAAGTACGACGTGGCTGGCCCTCTGGTAGTGAGCCTGGGTGTGCTCTGCGCCGAGAAGGGGACCATTCACTTGCTCGCGGCTGCCCAAAAGTTGTGGCGGGAGGGGCGTCCCCTGACGTTGGCCCTGCTGGGGCCGCAGGAGGAGGAGGTCCGACGTGCTCTGGTGCGGTTGCCTAAATCGCAGCGGCGCTTCTGCATCAGCCCTGGCGAGGTCTCGGAAATGGACAAGTGGGACGCGCTGGACGGAGCCGACGTGGTGGCGCTCCCCTCGCGGACCGAGTCCTTTGGCATTGTCTTTCTGGAGGCGTGGGCACGGGGCAAGCCGGTCATCGGCGCCAGCGCGGGCGCAGTACCCGACGTGGTCGAGGACGGCACGGACGGCCTGTTGGTGCGGTTTGGTGATGTGCCCGCTCTTGCCGAGGCGTTGTGCCATCTCTTGGATAACCCTCAACGGGCCGCTGTGATGGGCCGCCGCGGTCGGGAGAAAGTGGCCCGGCTGTATACCTGGGAGCGGCAGGTCTCCCGGCTGCGCCAAGTGATCGCGCCACTGCTGACGGAGGAAAAGGGATGAGTTTGTTCACGGTAGAGGGCGAGGCGGGCGACGTGGAAGAGGTGATGCGGGAGGTGAGCGCGGGCTTGCGGCGATGGGAGAGTGGCACCTCTCCCATGCCAGATATCCTGCTGCCGGGAGGAATAGGGCCGCTGACCCAGCAGGCACGGATGCTCCGCCTGCATTGGAACATTGATGGGAATGCCATCATCCACTCCACACGCCCGCTGGTAGGAGTGTGGCTCATCCGCTTTCAGTTGCTGGTGCGCCGGCTGAGCTGGTGGTTTCTGGAGCCGATCTTGCAGCAGATACGCCGTTTCCAGGCCAACACGGCCCGTGTGGCGGACGGCTTGGC
>JAOZPF010000180.1 GCA_029932895.1 Anaerolineae bacterium
TGACCATCGAGGACGGGGTATGGGTGCATCCCCTCCTGGAGGGCAGCCCGGCGATCGACGCCGCTGTCTGCGTGCCCGGCATCACCACCGACCAGCGCGGTGTGGCCCGTCCCCAGGGCGACAGCTGCGACATCGGCGCTTATGAGTGGGGGGCGGTGGTCTATCTGCCGCTGGTGTTTAACAACTATCAGTAGCTAGAGAAAGCCTGTTGGGTTTCCCAATACCCAACAGGCCCCCGCAGAGAGGAGTACATCAGATGCCTAAACTGTTCAGAACAGATATCCCGTCCGAGGCGGACCTAAAAGTGTTCGTCACGGACATCCGCTCGGAGGCCGACCTGGTCGTCTACGAGACGACGAATCAGTGGGATGCCACCGTAAGCCCGGTCTGGTACTACACCGACATCCAAAGTGAGGCGGACAAGACGGTCTACTTTACCGCTGCGCAATGGGATGCCGACTTGATTATTTACAAGACAGACATACAATCAAATGCAGAGTGGGTAAACGAAAAGCCCGGTCTGTTGTAGCATAGCGAGGCGAGTTGGCGAAGGAGGGCTCTGATGCTCAAACTGCTCCAGGCGCAATCCAAAGACTATGGGCGCAGCTTGTTGGTCAGCCTGCTCTCCTTCGTCATTGTCGCCCCGCTGGGCTGTGTGCTGGTCTTGATCCCCACGTGGTACTTTATCACCCACGACACCAGCATCTGGGTGCTGCTCATTCCGGCCGGCCTATTCCTGCTCATCCTGTTCGGCGGCGGGTTCGGCGCGCTGGCATGGACGCTCTACCGCCGCAAACGCTGGCTCGATTCGCTCTTTACCCCCTGGGGGCTGACGGGGAGCGCGTATATGCTCAGCGGGCGGCAGTACCAGGGCAGCGTGCAGGGCCGGGAGGTCACCGCTCGCTTCTACCGCGGCCCAACGCTGGACCTGTACGTCGACACGCCGCTCCAGACCCGGCTGGGCATCACTGAGAAGAGCAGGACAGGCACCGCTTTGGCGGGAATGCTGGGGCGCAAGCCCCTCTCGCTCGATGACCCGGACCTGGACGAGTGGGGCATCTTTGCGCTGGACGAGGGATGGGCGCGCTCGCTGCTCGCCGACCCGGAGGCCAGATTGCTGATCCGGCGGTTGATGCGGGCCGGAGAGAGTTGGGTGTTGATGCCGCAACTCTCCCTCCAGCCAGGCGCGTTCCACCTGCGCCTCTACCGCAACAAAAACCTCTTCAAGTATGGGATCGAGCCGGACGAGGCACGGGCCTGGCTCGACGACCTGCTGGCCCTGGCCCGCATTGCCGAGAGGTTGCCCGCGCCTCAGGTGACGGCCGAGGCATTGGGGGTGGAGTCGCTGGTTCGCTCTGGTCGGACCTTTCCCATTGTGCTGATCACCATCGCGCTGCTGGTGGGCGTCCCGACATGCCTCCTGACGGTCGCGGCGGCGGTGTTCTCTCTGTTCGCCACGCGGTGAGTGAGCCCGTGTTCTAGCCACGAATCCTGGGCTAGGCGGGCGCGCATAATCCGTGAATCCTCTTGAGCCTGCCCCAATATGCCGGTGTGAGCTTGCCCGCGACCTGTCCCAAACCGGAACTTGGTCCCCCTCTGGCGCAAGCTTGACTTGCCCCCCGCCCGGTGTTATCATACCCCCCGCTCATAGAGGGGGCCAAACGTATGTACATCCGTCCCAGAAAGAAACGGCGCTCCAATCCCTGGCGGGTTCTCTTTCTGCTTCTCGTTATCACCGCCGGCATCTACTTCTACGTCCGCATCCAACAAAAAGAGATCGAAAGCCCTTTCATCCCCACCCCCACTCCCACCCTGTCCGCCGCTTTTTACCGCACCAAAGCGGACGGGCTGTACCTAGAGGGCGACCTGGATGGGGCGATCGCCGCCTACGAACAGGCGGTCCAACTCGACCCCGGCAACGTCAGCCTCACCGTACCGCTGGTGCGGTTGTTGGCCATCCAGGGCTGGACGAACGACACACTGGCCGAGCGGGCCATCGAAATGGGGGAGCAGGCCGTCGCCCAGGCCCCCGAGTCCGCCCCGGCCTGGGCCGTGCTGGGGATGGCCTACGATTGGGACGGGCGGGTAGCGGAGGCGGTAGATGCCTGCGAACGGGCCGTGGAGCTGGACCCGGCCTACGCCGAGGCTTACGCTTACCTGGCCGAGGCCTACGTTGACGACGGGCAGTTGACCAGGGCGGTGGAGGCCGCTCGGACCGCCCTGGAGCTGGACCCCCGCAGCGTGGACGCCAACAGAGCCAATGGGTTGCTGATGGAGGTCATGGGGAACTGGAGCGCGGCGGTCGTCTCCTACCGTCAGGCATTGGATATCCACCCTAACCTGGCCTACATCTACATCGACCTGGGGCGGAACTATTTGTACCTCTCTGATACCGGCAGCGCCATCGAGTCCTTCCGCCGTGCCACGGAGTTGGACCCTCAGCGGGCCGACGCGCTCGACCAACTGGGGTGGACTTACTATGCTATCCAGGACTATGAGCGAGCTCAGACCTATCTCGCGCAGGCCATCGAGGTCGCCCCCGATTATGGGCCGGCCTACGGTCACCTGGGGCTTGCCTACTATGTGCGGCGGAACTATGAGGATGCTATCCCCAATCTCTCCAAGGCGATCGAGCTTGCCTACCGCGAGGCGCGGCGGAATGCACGCGCCTTTTATGTGACTGTCGAGCCGGCTCAGGAAAGTTTCCTCTACCCCTCGGTGGACGTGGTGCTGGCGGGAGAGTTCTCCTGGGCCGACCGGGACGAGATCGTGCTGGCGGCCGACCTGGAGCCGCAGGGCGGGGACCAGCGCTGGGCGGCGGCCAACGGTCGGGTGACGATGAACACGGCGACTGGCACGTACCGCCTGATGTTGCAAGGGATGCCAACCCTGCCCGCCGAGCAGATGTATGTGGGCTGGTTCGAAGAGCTGGACGGGCTGGACAAGCTGCCGCTCAACACCGGCCCGCTGTCCGTCGGGGCCAACTCCAGCTTTGACGCCCAGTTCACCGCCGAGCCGGTCGACAACCCCCGCATCGAGCACCTCTATATCCTGGGTCTGTGCTACTTTTATATGGCGCGTTGCGACCAGGCCTACCCGCTCTTTGAGGCCGCATTGCAGATCGACCCTGAGGAGACCAACGCGCTGGAGGGGATTCGCCTTTGCCAGGAGGCAGAGGCCACGCCGACGACGACGCCGTGAGGTTACACCTTCTGTGTCAGAGCCGCAGTGGTGGCCTGGGCAGCCTCTCGCAGCGCGTACACCGCCCCCAGGCCGGCTATAGCCGTCACCACACCGGCAGCCACAAATACGGTCTGCACGCCCAAAAAGTGGCCCAGGAAAGCGGAGAGCCCCTCCGCCATCGCCGTACCGGCCGCCACCACCAGATTCACCGCCGCCTGAACCCGGCCCCGTATCTCGTCGGGGGCGAGGGCTTGGGTGATCGTATCCAGCGTCCCCCGCGCGATGACGATACACAGCCCTAGTATCATCACGCTCACCAGAACCACGGCATAGTTGGGGGCGTAGGCAAAAGCGACCACGGCCGCCCCTGCGACCACCAGCATCCCGCCGATGATCGAGTTGGTGGAAAAGCGGCGCGAGAGGCGCGTCACGACTAGCCCTCCCAACACCGAGCCGACCCCCAGCATGCTCATCGCCCCACCATACTCCAGCCCGCCGGCCTCCAACTGCGTCTTGAGGTGAGGAATAGCCAGTAGGACGACAGCACCGATGCCGAGGGTGGCTACCGCCGTCACATAGAGCGCCCGGCGCAGGGACGTGCTGTGCCGGATAAAGGAGAGGCCGTCTCTCATATCTTCCCACATACTCGGCCCGCCAACGCGGGATGAGCTGTCGCCGTTGCGTGGAGGGGGGATACGGATGAGCAGGACAGCCAGCGCCGAGACCAAGAACGTCCCGCTGTCGAAAAATATTGCCGCCTTGAGTCCCCAAAGCTCGATGGCGACGCCAGCCACTACTGGCCCCAGAATGAGGGCGATGATGTAACTGCCCTGAATGAGGCCGTTCGCTGTCAGCAACATGTCGCCAGGGACGAGATTGGGGATGGTAGCGTTGCGGGCCGGGTAGAAAAAGGAGCCTATCAGCGCCAACCCGGCCGCGGCTAGGTAGAGGATCCACAGGTGACCGGTCACCTGTACCAGCAGCACGGCCAGCACCAGCCCGGCCCGCATCATGTCGGAGGCCACCATCACCCCCTTGCGGTTCCACCGGTCCGCCACAACCCCTCCCAGCATGCCAAAGAGAACTTGGGGCAGCGCCACAGAGATGGCAGGGATGAGAATCGCCAGGGGAGAGGCAGAGATGTCGGTGAGCAGTGTGATAGCGGCGATCAACAGGCACTGGTCGCCGACCTGAGAGAGAAGCTGACCGGTCCACAGTAGCGCAAAGTCGCGCTGACCCAACAGGTCACGCACTGCCCGGCGCTGGCTGGTGGAGTGCCCGGCCATAGATGTTTCCATATCGATCGCCCGGCTAGGACCTAGAGGGGCTTTTCATAGAGGCGGTAGGTGCGATAGACCTTGCCGTTGTAGGCCTCGGCCATTCGCCGCATCATCAGGTTGTTCTCCAGGACCCAGGATATTTCCAGATAGCGGTATCCTTTGCGCAGGAGGGCCTCGGCCACTGTCATCGCCATCACCGCATCTGCTCCTACCCCGCGGTGAGGCTCGATGATGCCGCCGGCATAAGCGCGCGCCGTGTCGATCGAGTGGCGCACCTTCCAGTGGTAGACCAGCTTGAGCATCGTCCACCACTCGGGCGTCTCCGGGCGAGGGTAGGCTTTTAGGAGTGGCTGGTTCAGGTCCGGCAGGATGAGCGCAAAGCCGATGGGCTCGCCCCCTTTCTCGATAAAACAGCACAGGTCGGGGTCCAGTATCTCGCGCAGTTGCGCGGCAATATGCTCGATCTCGCGGTCGGTCAACGGTACAAAGCCCCAGTTCTTGGACCAGGCCGCGTTGTAGAGCCGCTTGACGTGCTCCACCTCCTTGTCAAAGTGACGCATATCGATCTTGCGTGTCGTGATACCGCGTCGCTCTTTTACCTTTTGCACGATGCGCAGCGACCGTTCCGGCAGTCCGTTCTGGTAGAATTGCGAGAGATCGGCCATATAGGCCACCAGGTCCATCGCTTTGCCGAACCCGGCGCCCTCGATAAAGTCGGCATAATAAGGGGGGTTATAGGTCATCATGATCACCGGCGGGCCGTCCCAACCATCGACCAGCAGGCCAAGCTCTTCGTTGGTGGAAAAGTTGACCGGGCCACGGACAGAGGTCATTCCCCGCGCCTTTACCCACTCGCCGGCGGTCTCCAGCAGCGCTTCCGCCACCTCCCGCTCCTCGATCACCTCAAAGAGGCCAAAGAAGCCGACCTTTTCATTCCAGAACTCGTTATGGCGATGGTTGACCAGCGCCGAGATTGTGCCGATCACCTCCCCGTCCCGCCGCGCCGTAAAGTGAGCGACGTCGGCGTGTTCATAAAAGGGATGGCGGTCGCGGTCCAGGAACTCGACCCGCTCCGAGACCAGCGGCGGCACCCAGTAGGGGTCGTCGCGGTACACCCGCCAGGGGAAGCGGATGAAATCCATCCGCTCCTGTGGCGTCTTGGCCTCTTCGATCACAAAATTGTTGCCCATCAGTCCACCCCTCGGTAGTTTTTGCCCTGTCGGTTGACGGTAGGCCGCCGCTGGCTGGGCGGAGCTATTGTACACGAAAGCAGGGGGGGTGCAAGTTGTGCTAGCGCGCTCTCATTGGCGTATCAGATAAGGGAGTAGTGGGTAATCCGCCAGACTGGAGTTGGGCCTTCCGGCTGAAGGCTCGACTCCATAGCGATGTCTACCCCAAGGAAATAGGTCTCAGCCCGCCAGGCGGCGGATGAATCCCGCCGCCTGGGTTGGGTCTCTCGCGTTCCGCCATTGGGGCCACCGTGTGCGGCAACCACCTCGGCGAGGTGCGACGCCCCTGCTGGTCCTAAGGCCCGTACCCCCGCACCACGAGCGGCAGGAAGATACTGCGCGGCATGAACTCGTCCGCGCCGATATCCGGCGTGGCCGTGCCATCCGGGTGGCCGTCGGCGGGCCGGGTATCGCCGTCGATGTCGGTGACAACACCAGCGTCCACTCCCGCATCTATCGCCGCTGAGCCTCCGGTGAGGTGATAGTCCCAGCCGGCAGGGTCGGCGAAGAGGGGGTCTTGGTGGATGTCGATCGTGCCAGTGACGATGGTGCCTCCTCCGTCGATATTGGCACCGTTGCCCCACCACAGGGTCCCTTCCAGCGTGGCTGTCCCGCCGGTGGTGACGT
>JAOZPF010000181.1 GCA_029932895.1 Anaerolineae bacterium
TAAGTCAACCCAACCCCCCAAAAACCACAAGCAAGCCCGCCCGGACGTGAACGTCCGGGCTCACAAGCAAAGCCCTGCGGGCTGAAACTCAGCCCCCAAGGGGGCTTTGCTGGCTTAGCCGGGCGGTTTAGCGCCCGGCGGGACGGGCAAGCGGCACCAACACTCGAGAGGGAGACCACCGGAAAGCCAGGCATAGGGTTAGTAGTGGGCGCTTCAGCGCCGGGAAGATTCCACTCCCGAACGCGCCTCTCCATCTCCGCTCCCTGACTTTGCAACTCCCTACTCGTGTGGTATAGTAAATTATCCTGTGACCCATTCCCGACGACAGCAGCGACTATAGAAATGAGCGGCCATCTCAACTCTCTCTCAGACGAAGTGCTGGCCAGGATGGCTCAGAAAGGTGATCGGGCGGCCTTCGAGCTCCTCTGTGAGCGGACTCTGCCGGCCGTCTACAATCGCCTACGGGCGCTGCTCCCTCCCGACGCTGTCGAGGACGTGACCCAGGAAGTATTCCTGGCAGCGATGCGAGGGGTCCGGCGATATGGAGGACGCGCCCTCTTTCGTACCTGGATCGCCGGCATTGTCCGTCACAAAGTGGCAGACTATTACCGCCAGCGCAGTCGTCAGCCGGAGATGGTTCCCCTCAACGGCAAAACGAACAATGCAACAGCACGCGATAGTTGGGAAGAACGGGTCGCCGTACGGATCGCCTTACTGCATCTGCCCGCCCACTATCAGGAGGTCCTCCTCCTGCGCTTTGCCGAGGGATTGCCGTTCATCGAGGTCGCCCAGACCCTGGGCATCTCCTTGGAGGCAGCCAAGTCCCGCTACCGCCGGGCCGTGGCGGCGGTGGCCAGAGAGATGGGAGTAGAACGCAGATAAAAGGGTCCCGCTACGCTGGACAGGTAACGACGTATGAACGAGGAAAAGCGCCAAGACAACGACCTGGTCGCCTTCACCGACGAACTGCTGGAGGGCCAGGCCGGGCCGGAGCCAACTGCCGGCATATCGTCCCGCCCGCAGGAGGAGATTGAAAGGGCGGCGGCAGGTCGCCCCATGCTGGCGGACACGGTAGAGACTCTGGCGCGGGTCCTCGCTCCTCAGCCGCCTCCCGACCGCCTGCGCCAACAGAGTCGGCGGCGGGTCATCGCCGAGTGGTCCCCCCCACCCCTTCCCCTTTACCAGCGGCTGATCCGCTCTTTCAGGCACCCACGGCGGCGTTGGGCGTGGGCGATGGTCGCGGCCCTAGTCGTGATGACAGCGGTCACCGTACTGCTGCTCCCTATTGACAACAGCGGCATAACAGGGACAGCCGCTGGTGAAGCGGGAGTCGCTGTATGGGTGGCCCTGCTCGCACTGGCTGGCATCCTGGTCATAATCTGGCGCATCTCCCGAAAGTGAGCCGGCACCCTTTCAACTCGAACGACCCATCGTACAAGGCGAAGACGACTATTTCTATAGAAAATACAGCACGCACATGACGCACATGAAGGAGGCAAGAAGCAGGAGGCAAGAAACAAAAAACAAAGGCCAGTGAAAGCCCTAAAAGGAGGAACGAAATGGGAAGGAAACTCAAACGTTGGTTTGGGAGCAAGACGGGCAAGAATATAATCATCGCCATCCTGGGCGCCATGCTCGTCTTCTCCGTGCTCGGCAACCTGTTTGGCACAGGTGGGTTGAGCAACTTCTTGAGCGGCACCGCCGCCGCACCGCCAGGCGGGTACACATGCCTGCCCACTTGCGATGTAGAGGACGGCCGATTCCTCTCTATGCCGGGCCAGAACATGGACAGCTTCGGCGGGGCCAAGTCCGTGGTCTGGATCAATGTGCCGAAAGAGTATTCCTCGTTCGAGATCGGCATTTTTGACGGCGACTCGCAGAAAGATGAAACCGGCGCTGTCGGCGATTACGGGACCGGTCACTGGGACGAGACGGACGCCGAGGTGACCTACACCCTCTACGCCGATCCCGGGAGAAACGGCCTGACGACAATGGTCATCGGCCAGTGGCACGGCAACCAGGACCCCATGCCGGATAACGATTGGTACAACATCACCATCAACACCAGCCCCGAGGCCCAGTCCGTCACCGGGGCCTACTACTACCGCCTCGAGGCCACCCGGGATGACCAGAGCTGGGGCATCAGCGCCTTCAAGCTGCGCTCCAACGCTTACCTCAGCACCGGGACTTCGGAACTCTTTAACGCCAGCTTTGCCATCGTGGGCATGCTGGGCACTCCTAATGACACCCCAATCATCTACCCCGAGTTCTCCGGCGATTATGACAACCCAGGGCCATCCACCTACGACGGCAGTTGGGACTTTTACTTCTACGTGCCGGAGGGAGAAACCACCCTGCAGATCTGGGACGGCGACTTTGACCGCGGCACCTCGCCCGACGTGGCCCAGGACACCGATGATCCCGACACGGAGGGCCGGCCCCCGTGGGCCAGCGACTATGCCGTGCCCGAGCGGGCCGGGGGTGCAGGGTCGCCTCAGGACGACACTGAATGGCCTATATGGCGACGCGAGCCACCGGTCTATTACGAGATATTCGATCCATCTGGCAACGTCGTCTACTCCAACGACGAGCCCTCCGGCACCGAGGAGTGGGAGCAGTATGCCATCAGCGCCGATCCCAACGTGCTGGTCCCAGATGAGGCGGACCTCCATGTGGACGCGCTCCCCTCCGGCTGGTATCACCTCAAGATCATCGGCCTAGACCTGCATAACACTGTCTGGCTGCGGACCAACTATGAGATCGTGCCGCCGTGCCAGGACGGCCCCTGCGAGCCGCCGCCGCCATGCCCCACCTGCCCGGTGTGCGAGACCTGCATCCCGTGCGAGGAGACGCCGGTACCCCCGCCGCCGGAACCAACCCCCACGCCGGAGCCCACACCTCTGCCCACACCGGAACCATGCCCTGAGGGGTCCCCCATCGACCTGCTCTATGTGCTCGATGTCTCCGGCAGCATGAACTATCTCTACCCCGGCCCCGGCACCAAGCTGGACGCGGCCAAGCAGGCTATCCTGGCCCTGAACGACTGGGTGGCGCAGCAGAACAACGGCAGCCGTGTGGCACTGGGTATATTCCACGGCGCAGGTCAGGGGCAAGGACACCCGCCTCTCTACCCGCCGGACGTCCAACTAGTTTCCGAGTTCACCACGGATATCAACAGTTTCAATGAGGCGGTGATGAACCTGGATGCCTCTGGCAGCACGCCAACGGCGTTGGCGCTGAATCTGACAGCAGGGTGGCTGCCTACCAACCGGGACCCCAACCACATCCCGGTAGTGATCCTGCTCTCTGACGGCGTGCCTACGGTGGACCTCGATCAGCACGGCTTCCAGGACCAGTACGTGCAGGAAGTTGACCTGTTCGACGAGAACGGCAACTTTGTGACGCCCGCCCAAGCGCGCGAGATGGGCCGCTACTTTGGAACGTACGGAGAACACGCCGGCGAGCCGGTGGCCGACGCGATGGAAGCCATCCAGAACTTGAAGGCCACGCTGCCCGAGGTGCAGGTGTACGCAGTGGCGGTGCAGGCAATGGAGGGCGGCATCTTTAACGATGACATCCTCCAGTACGTGGCCTCGGTAGGCAATGGGGCCTTCTTCACCGCCGAGAACGTGGACGAGATGACTGTGGCGCTCCAGTGGGCCTTTGTCGGCAGCGCCTGCGGCGAGGAGCCCCCGACGGGAGGAGGAGGACAACCTCCAACGGGTGAGCCGCCATGCGACGAGCCGCGCGTGAACCACTATAACGTCGAGAACCCCACCAACAACCCCTTCTACTCGATCAAGTTCGAGTACCAGTCCGGCACCGAGGTCAAAAACGGCGACTATGACGAATTCAGTTTCGTCCTGCCGGCCGACATAGCCGCAGCAATGGATGAGGTCGAGATCGCGGCCAAAGCCGGCCGTGCCGTGGGCCAGACGACGCTGAGCAACTGCCAGTTCGACCAGCCAGAGCCTTGCGACACCGTCGCCAAGCGTCGCTTCCTGTTCTCCTTCCAGGGCGCGACCGACAACGGTGATGGGACGCTGACACTGACCTTCCGCGTGCAGAACAACCGCGGGCGGGCGCTCAGCCACGTCGCCATCGGCCTACCCGAAGACGTGGTGCCTTCCTGGCCCAGCAACACTTACGAGAGCGTCGTCTGCCCATAGTAACCGGGGCGACACGCAACTTGCGGGGAGGCCGATTGGCCTCCCCGCTTTGCTTCACCAGTCATCGCCGGGCTCAGTACTGGGTCAGGCTGCCGTCCCGCTTGGCCTGCCGCACCGCCAACCGAAATGCGAACAGGCCGAGCGGCAACAACACCACCCCCAAAAGCAACAGCGCCAACACCTGCGGTGCCAGGTCCGCCAGCGGGTCACCCATTAGCAGGGCGCGGCGCATCGCTTGCAGCGAGTAGGTGAGGGGAAAGAAATAGGCCACGGTCTGAATCCAGCGGGGCAGCACCTCCACCGGATAATAGACCCCGCCCAGCAGAGTGGAGAGGCTGTTGAACAGAAAATTGACCGGGCTACCCCGTTTAAAGACCATTATGAAAGCAGCGGAGAGGATGCCGATGCCGCTCAACGCCAAAACGGTCACCAGAAGGACGACCAGGGCGGCGGGGACATTGGCACTATTCAGATCGACACCAAAGACCACCACGCCGACTAACAGGTAGACGAGAACCCGCACGGACGTAAAGCCAAAGCTCCACAGGCTGGAAGAGAGCAAAATGGTCACAAGACGGGTCGGCGTGACCAGCATCGCCTCCAACGTGCCCGTCGTCTGGGCCGAACGGACGACGCCGGAAAAGACACCCATCGCCACGCCCTGGTAACCGACAAAGGCGATGCCGATCAACACAAAGGGGAAATAGTCACCGCCATAGCTAGAGAGATAGGGCACCGCCCGCGTGCCAAAGAGAAGGGCGACAAAGTAAAAGCTGGCGCTAGAGAAAAGAATGCCCAGGAACTGTAAAAAGAAGGAGAGACGATAACTCATCTGCACGCGCAGGTCGCGGCGCAGAAAAAGAAGCACTTTGCGCAACGCACCCCGCAAGGCCACCGCGGGCGATACCTCAGGAGGACGGGCACCCCCTATCTGAGCAACGACGACCGCCTCTCCATCACCTCCCGGTTGGGCAACGACTTCCTCCCCTCCCGGCCGCGTCGCCTCCCGGAACACCTCCGCCCACGAAGTCGCACCGTATTCAACCCCCTCCACCGTCCCGCCATCCCTCTCGATGGCCTGAATGACCGTCGCCAAGTCCCGCTTGCGATCCTGCAGAACGACCTCGGCCACAGTGGCCCCGGCGGTATCCTGGCGCGCTGTCAGGCCCAGGACCCCCTCCAAGTCCGATAGGCGCGCGCCGATCTCGGGAGTAAATCCCCGCACGCGCACCAGACACCGCTCCCGCTCTTTGATCAGCGCCCGCAGCCGCGCCAGGTCCTCCACCTCGCGAAGCTGCCCGCGCAGCATCACCGCCACCCGGTCGCACACCTCCTCCGCTTCCTCCAGGTCATGGGTGACCAGAAAGATGGTCCGGCCCTCCTGACGGGCCAACGCATAGACCGCCTCCCGAAAGCGGATAGCAGCCAACGGATCAAGGCTTCGCGTCGGCTCATCGAGAAAGAGAACAGTGGGATCGTTCAACAAGCCACGGGCCAACGCCAGCCGGTGCCGCATCCCCGTCGAGCAGGCGTCATACCGCTTGTCCATAAAGTCACCCAGCCCCAGCAGGGCAGACAACTCGGCAATCCTGACCTCGGCCTGGGCTGGAGTGAGGTTGTGAAGCCCGGCATAAAAGCGCAGGTTATCCCGGCAGGAGAGCCGCCAGTAGAAACTCCGCTCGTCGCCAGTCACCAGACCGATGGAGCGCTTGACCGAGGCCTCGTCCGCGAGGGGATGCCCGTTGATCCAGGCAGCGCCAGAGGTAGGCAGGATCAGCGTGCACAGCATCTTGACCAGCGTCGTCTTGCCAGCACCATTGGGACCGACCAGACCAAAGATCTCTCCCCGCTTCACCGCCAGGCTGACCCGATCCACCGCCAGTGTGCCTTCCTCTCTGGAAAGTGAGGGCAGCAGGCGACCACGACCAGTTCGGGGGAAACGCTTGGTCAGCTCCTGCGTCTGGATCGCGAACAATCTTTGCTCCTCGAGATAGGATTGTGCACAAATTCTACTCCGACTATCATAATTGTCCAATCCGCTTCGGCTGAAGCCTCCACTCCGGCTGA
>JAOZPF010000182.1 GCA_029932895.1 Anaerolineae bacterium
CGGGCAGAAGGGTCCCATCATGATGCCAGGCGTAGAGGTACCCCTCCGAGTCCCCTACAAAGATTTCCAGGTCGCCGTCGTCATCCACATCGGAGAGGGCAGGCGAACCAAAGACATACCCCGCCACGGAAACAGGCCAGCCCTGGACGTTTCGCCCGTCGGCTTCAAAGGCATAGACGTGCCGGGCGCGGTCCATCAGCACCGGGTCGTTCACCCGTCCCGTGCCCACCACGATCTCCAGGCTGCCATCACCGTCTATATCACCCACTGCCGGCGAGGAATCGACGTGAAAGGGAAGAACCTTGGGCCAGCCGGGGAGGTCGTTGCCGGCGGGGTCGAACACGAATAGCCGACCGCAACTGTGATCCTGGCACGGCTCTTCGTGGAAGTAGGTGCCGACGACGATCTCGAGAACGCCGTCGTCGTTGAGATCAGCCACCACGGGCGACCCCCAGGTGTTATCGCGCAGGTACTTGGGCCAACCTGGCAGTCCATTCCCGTTGTGGTCAATGACGTACAACTCCTCATCGAAACCGGTGACAATCACTTCCAGGTAGCCATCGCCGTTGATGTCAGCCAGAACCGGCGTCCCGAACACCCCATCGGGAATCCCATCCGGCCCGCAGTTCCGGTCCAGCGTGGTCACGCTCCACAGGACCTGCCCGGTGTGGCTGACCAGCACAATCCGCCCCGGCTCGTCGAGGGGGTTGTAGCCCACGCCGATCGCGATCTCCAGGTCGCCATCGCCATCCACATCGCCGATGGCGGGAGAGGAGCCAAGCGACGACCCCAAGTCGGTCTCCCAGAGAATCGGAGCGGTAGGGAACCCGCCATCCCGGACTTCCAGAGCCAGCAACTGCCCACCCGTGGTACCCACGACGATCTCGTCGTATCCATCGCCGTTCAGGTCGGCAAAGGCCGGGGAAGAATAACGGATGGGCGTATCCACCACTGCCACATCCACCTGTGGCGTCAACGGCGCTCCGCCCGCCGCGTCCACCGCCATCCACGCGCCGAGGGACGAGCCGACCGCCAAAAGCGAAATCGCAACCCGCCAGGCCCGCATCATTTGTCGTCCACTCCCCGCCATTCCAGACATCCCCCTCCTCATCTGCGCCCCTAGTATACCGCAGATGGGGCATACATTCCATAGTACCATGCTCCTTCTAGTACTAATTTCCTATCGAGAGAACGACCCTTTTCAGGGGGATGGGGCGACTACACGGGACAGGTCGAACTCGTCGCCCGACCAGACCGGCTCCAGGGCAAAGCCGGTGGCATCGAACTGCCCGCTGCGATGCACCAGGACATAAGGTTCACCGGCGTAGGCGCGAGGTTCCTCGCTGGTATAGATGACGTGGACGTCAAAATGCGCGGGGTGCTCGCGGAGAAAGTAGGCGACCCAAAAGACGCTCACCCGTTGCAGGTCGCCCGTGACGGCATATACTGATGCGCCTGCCGGGATCCGACCTACTGCGTCCGCAAGCGCGGCGATGGACGGCGAGCAGGCAAAGTGATCGGCCGTCCTCACGCCGAGCACACTGCTCACTATGACCAGAATCGCCAGCAAGCCGACCGCCCACAGGACAACCGCCAGGCGAAGAAACTGCCAGGATCGCACCCGCCGGTAAAGCGCACCTATGCCCGCAGCCAGCAGCGCCAAATAGACAGCGAGTCCATACCCCCAGCCCTTGAAGACGCTGTAGGGACGTCCGCCGAGGTAGAACGCACTCTGGAGCGCGGTGTGGACACCAACAAAGCTCAGTAGAGCCCAACGGCGGCTGAGTGGCACTCGGAAGAGACCCGTCACCATTCCCAGCAGCGACAGGACAGCCAGCGCCGAAGCGGGTAGCGCGACCAGAAGCGACAAACCATTGTCATAGCGCCCAAACGGCAGCAGCCCGAGCATGACGCGCAGGTCCACCCACCAATCTACATTGCCCCGCCCCAGCCCCAGCGCCGGATCGAGAAGCATCACGTAGCGACGGACAGCGCGGGTAACTCCCACGGGGTTGAGTACCAAGACCAGGACCATCCCCAATAGCGAAAGCAGCGCCAGCCGCTCCAACCTCGCCCAATCCCGCTGCCAGGCGAGAGCGACCGCGCGCCCCAGGGCCGCCAACCCGACAGCCGGGACGAGCAAGGCAAGCATCTCGGAATACACACCGCTCAGTCCGGCCGTCGTCAACGACGCCCAAAAGAGCGACTCCAGCACGCCGTCCCGCAGAAACGTCCACCAAAAGGTCAGGGCGAGGAGGAACAGCCCCGCTCCCAGGACCTGTGGACCAAAACCACCATAGTCGAACCAGAGCAGGCCGCCGTCGAGCCCGGTCAGGAGGACGGCGACCGAGGCCACAGCAGGGGAAAGCCCCATCCCGCGCCGCGCCAGGACATAAACCGCCTGGGCAGCCAGGAAGAGTCCCACAGCAGAGAGCAGAGAAAAGGTCTCGAACGCCGCGCGCCCGCTCAGCAGGTCGAAGACAGCCTGGACAAAGTGGAATCCCAGGCGGACTCCCAACATGAACTTGCCATAGACCGGCTCCCACACGGTGAACCCCTCGCCCAGAGGGACCGCCCCCCGCAGGCTGCCGTCGATCAGGTACTCGGTCATCAGGCAGTGGGAGACTGGGTCGCCATTCGTATCACCGATGGGCAGCAACTGTCCCGCCAAAAATACAGGCAACAGGGCGAGGACTAGCGCTGGCAGAGCACAGAGGAAAGCACGCCTTTCCGCCCCGGTGGGAAGACGGGGTGGACCTCTTCTCAAAAGCACCCATCCATCCAGCCCCACCGTCAGGAGAGCCAGAGCGATGGAGGCGATTCTGCCATTCAGACCCAGCCACGACGCCGTGTGGAAGAGGGTATCGATCCAGAACAAGCCGGCCAGTGGCGCCAACAACATCTCCAGCGAGCGGTAAGACGGGGGCAAGAACAAGCGCACGAGCCACCACCCGGAGAAAAAGAGCAGGGCCAGGAGCAGCCCCACCAGGCCGGTCAGTTCGAGGAGGAAGCGCATTCGTAGACCTGCCGCATTTTCGTCGCGGCCCGCTCCCAGGTGAAGGAGGCCGCACGCCGCAACCCCGCCGCGGCCAACGCCGCCCGTCGCTCGGGGTCACGCAACAATCCCGCCAACCCCTCCGCCAACGCGCCGACATCCCGTGGCTCGACCAACAGCCCGGCATCCCCTACCACTTCGGGCAAGGAAGATGTGCTGGAAGTCACCACCGGTACACCACACGCCATCGCTTCCACCACCGGCAGGCCAAACCCCTCGTAGAGAGAGGGATAGACAAAAAGCAACGCGCCGTTGTAGATAGCGGGAAGCAGGTTGGCGTCCACCCGACCTACGAACCGAACCGCCTGTTCCAGCCCCAACGCCCGAACCCGGTCGAACACCTCCTGGAACTGCCACCCCGTCGTGCCGACCAGCACCAGGTCCGGAAGCGGCGGCGGGAGCATGCGGCGCACCAACCCGTAGGCGGCCACCAGCCGGGCCAGGTTCTTGCGTGGCTCGATCGTGCCAACGTGAAGGATATAGCCACCGGGCTGCAACCCCAACGGAGCCAGTGCCCGCGCCACCTTCTCCCGGTCCTTCAACGGACGGAACGCGGAGTCGGCCCCACCATACACCACCCGCACTCGGGCCGGAGGGATCCCCAGGTGGGTCACCACATCCCGCCGGGTCGCCTCCGAGGGAACCACAACGACATCGGCCTCCTCCCGCGCAAAGCGGAGTTTGTGTTGCTGCAACTCCCGCGTCTCGGCGGTGTGATATTCAGGAAGAACAAGCGCCGTCAGGTCATAGAGCGTGACGACGTTCAGCGCCCCAGGCTGGTGCCACAGGAGCACATCGGAGGAATGGAACACATCCACCCCTGCCAGCACGGACGCCAGCCGACGGCGCATCACGCTGCGGGTCGCCACCGCCCACGGCGCAAAGAGCACGCGGTCGATGGTCTCCGCTAGAGGGCGCAATCCCAGCCGCTGGACCAGCCCCCAACGCGCCAGCCGCCGGTGACGCAGCCCCCGACAGTGGACCACCCGCGCGTTCGGCGCATCCAGCAGCACTGGCTCAAGTGGTTCGCTCATACCCCCGTGGATGGGACTGTAATCAACCAGAAGGTAATCGGTCGTTGCATCCTGCCGCAGCAGCGCCTGGATGAGGTGGTACTCGTAGGTAAAAATCCCCGCCTGGGCCACGTAGAGAGCGGTGATATCCACACCCACGCGCATCGCTATCCCCTCACGCGGTCGATCTGCAGCAGGCGCGCCTTGATCCGCTGCGCCGCCTGACGCCAGGTCCAGTGAGCCAGCACCTCCCGGGCCGCCCGCGCTCCCATCTGGCGCGCCTCCTCCTGGTGTTCGTAGACAGCGCGCATCTGCTCCGCCAGATGATCCACGTCGGGGTCGGCCCAACGGAACCCACGATAGTATGGACATTTGGCCCTAGCTGGGACCAAGCGATAGGCAATCGGGTAGCCGGTCGCGGCGGTGAAGAAATCGGTGTGCGCGGACCAGCCGGTGGCGATCACCGGCAGGCCACAGGCCATCGCCTCCAGGATGGGCATCCCCCACCCCTCGCCCCGCGTCGGCAGCACAAAGCAGTCAGCAGAGCGATATAGGCTGCCCATCTGATGAGCAGGAAGATCGCGGTTGTAGAGCAACGCCACCGGTGGCCCGTCATCCGGCAACCCGAGTGCCCGCACTTCCGCCCCCACGTCTACGCCGGGGTCGCGGTTCGTCAGCTTGAGCAACAGCAGCACATCATCGGAGCGACCAAAGGCCTGAAAGTAGGCCCGTAGCAATGTACCCGGAGATTTGCGCTCTCCCCACTCCAAGACCGAGAGAAAGGTGTAGCGGGACGTGGACCGGAATCCCCGCACACGAGGGTTGAAATAGTCGGGATTGACGCCCAATCCCATCACGTGGATCGGGCTGGTCACGCCGCTGGCGCGAAAGGTCTCGGCGTTGAAGCTGCTCGGCACCCAAACCTCGTCCATCTCATTGCACAGCCGCACCCATTCCTGTGGCACGCCGTCCACCTCCAGCATCGTGTACCCGATGCGGTAGCGCCCGCTGTTCTTGCAGAAAAGCTCACCAGGAGCATAGACCACCTGCGGCAGGTCCAGGTCCTTGGGCCGCTGGCGCATCGCGGCAATGCGTGGGTCGTCCCGCTGTGTGTCCATCCAGTCGGTGCCATAGATATAGGCCAGGTGGACCTCCACCCCCAGCGCGTCCAACTGGAGCAGCAGTTCCCGCGACGAGAGAGCATATCCGGAGAGCGTCCCTACCTCCGACTGGAACAGAACCGCCGTCTCATATCTCGCTTTCAACCTGGACTCCCATCTCCGACGGAACGCGCGCTGGGAACGGCGGAAAAATCGCGCCAGGTCGGTCCGGTTGACGCGCGTGCTGGTGTTCTCGTGGTGAACTAGCGTCACAGCGCCGGCGCAAACCGTGCGGAACCCCGCATCCGCCGCCCGCAGGCAGTAGTCAGTGTCCTCGAAATAGGAAAAAAAGGTCTCGTCCAGCGGGCCGATCGCGTCCAACACCGCCCGCTTGATGTACATACAGGCTCCCACCACGCCCTGCACGTCCCGGTCGGCAGCATACTGACCGACATCCTTCTCCAGACTGCCAATCTGCTGGCCCCAAAAGCTATCCAGCGGCATATAGGTGCCGGCGTGTAGGAACCGTCCGTCCGGCAGAATCAGCCGGCAACCGACGATACCCACATCCGCGGCGCTATAGGCCACCCGCTGGATCTCCTCCAACCACCCGTCTTGGGGGATCAGGACGTCGTTGTTGAGCAGCAGGATATCACTATGCGCAGGGGAGGCCGCGATGCCCACATTGGCCCCGCGGGAAAAACCCAGATTGCGACCGTTCTCGATCAACTCGATCCAGTCGAGGCGGCGGAGGAAAGGGAGCGTGCCGTCGGTACTGCCGTTGTCGACCAGGATGACCCGCACTCCCGCGCCGACAGGGGTGTGCTCGTACAGGGATGAGAGACAGGCACGGGTGTACTCGACGCCGTTCCAGGTGAGGATGACAATGGCGACCTCAGGTCTCGTCACGTTCCCGCTCCTCCAACTCGCCGACCCGCGCGCGAAGCTGCGCCAGCTCCGCCTCCAGCTCCGCCATCCGGCCGGCAAGCGACTCTTGGCCCTGCGCCAAGCC
>JAOZPF010000183.1:0-557 GCA_029932895.1 Anaerolineae bacterium
GCCTCCACTCCATTGGCTCCTCATGTCCATCTAGCTTCGCTTGCCCTCCGCCGCCCCTGTGCTAAAATAGATTATGGTATCGACGGAAGGAGAGGGAGCGTGCCTACCGCCAACGAGATCATCGCCAGCCTGAAAAGCGTGCATCTCTTTTCGGCCCTAAAGCGACCCCAGTTGCGCGCGCTGGCGGCCCTCGTGCAAGAGATCGAGGTCCCGCTTAACGAGGTTGTCTGCCGCCAAGGGGAACCGGGTCACCGCTATTTTATCATCGAGGCAGGGGGGCTGCGCGTGACCAGGATAGACCCCGACGGGCGCGTGTTGGAGGTACGCCAACTCGGGTCGGGCGAGGGATTCGGTGAGACCTCCCTGCTCTTGGGCGATGTGCGCGACGCGACGGTCATCGCCACGGAACAGAGCAGGCTCCTCGTCATCGAGAAGGCCGACTTTGATCGGCTGTCGGAAGAAGAGCCACAGATCGAACACGCGCTCCGTATGCGCAAGGACGTGGCCGAGAGGCGGGCCTACCCCCACTTCTCCTGGCTGGAGGAAGGGGAAATTCC
>JAOZPF010000183.1:567-997 GCA_029932895.1 Anaerolineae bacterium
CAAGGTGCTGACCAAACACGTCGCCGCCCTAGCGCCCCAACTCGTCATCCCCAGCATCATCACCACTATCTTGGCGCTGGGAACCATCGGGGCGGCGATCCGACCATTGCCGTACGCAGTCCCCATTGGGCTGTTCTTGATGCTTATCCCCCTCGGCGCCAGCCTGTACTACTATATCGACTGGAAAAACGACCTCTATGTCATCACTAACCAACGAGTTATCAACCGCGAGCGGCTCGGCCTGGTGCGAGAAAAGTTCTCCTCCATCCCCCTGCAAGCGATTCAGGATATCCAGCAGGTCCAGATCGGTCTGCCAGCCCACATCCTCAAGTACGGCGATCTCATCATCGAGACCGCAGGGACCACGGCTGGTCACGTCATATTCTCCAGCATCCCCAACCCAGAACAGGTCCGTAATCTGATCTTTGAA
>JAOZPF010000183.1:1007-6142 GCA_029932895.1 Anaerolineae bacterium
AGAACAAAAGAACCGGCTGCAAGCGCTGGCGCGCGCCGAGGAGCGGGCGGCGATCGAGCAGGCCATGCGACGTCACTTTCTCGGCGAGGAGGAGCAAGAAGAAGCACCGCCACCCGCGCCGGAGGCATCGCGCGAATGGGGCTGCCTGCTGCTGCCGCTGACGCTCCTCCGCTCCCTCCTGCCCCCAACCTGGCACGTGGAGGGAACGACTGTGACGTGGCGCAAGCACTGGGTAGCGCTCATCCGCAAAGTGGGCATCCCGCTCCTGATTTTCGCCCTCATCACCGTTGTCACTTTGGTCGCAGTCATTTCCCAAGACACGGGGAAGAGCTTCTACGCGCTGGTAGTAATTCTCTACGCCATCGCCTCGTTCGTCCTGGTTCCCTGGCTGCTGTGGCAGTTCGAGGATTGGCAAAATGACTTTTATCAAGTGACGGCAACTCGCATCATCCACGTCGAGCGGCTGCCGTTCTTCCTCCGCGAGACACGGCGGGAGGCCAACCTGGAGCAGATCACAAACGTCCGCTTTGAGCAATCCTTTTGGGGACGGATTCTGAACTATGGCAACGTGATCGTAGAGACAGCCGCTCCGGCAGGGAACTTTGACTTTGAGACAGCCAGCCGCCCACGCAAGGTCCAAAGCGAAGTGTTCGCCCACATCGACGCCGCCCGCCAGCGGAATCAGCAACAGGAAAGGGACCGCCGTCAAGCAGAGATGTTGGACTGGTTCAGCATCTATGATGAACTTCGACAGAACAAACCCCGTCCCCCGCAGGAGGGAGAGGGAAAGAAGGAGAAAGGATAATGGCACTGCGCCAGATCGTGTTCACCGACAACCCAATCCTGCGCGAAAAATCCCATCGCGTGCCCAAAATCGCCCCAGACATCAAGCGGTTGATCGATGATATGTTCGAGACTATGCGGGAAAACAGTGGGGTCGGCCTCGCCGCGGTTCAGGTAGCCGTTCCCCTACGGGTCATTGTCGTCGAGATCCCGGAGGAGCTGGAGGACCCGGACGCGGGGACCTCGCTCGCCCTGGTCAATCCCGAGATCGCCCGCGCCTCCGCCGAGATGGAGGACGGCGTTGAGGGCTGTCTCTCTGTACCTGGCTGGGTCGGGACGGTGGAACGGCACCAGACCATCACTGTCAAGGGGATCGACCAACGGGGAAAAAAGGTCCGCCTGCGGGCCTCCCATTACCTGGCCCGCGTGCTCCAGCACGAGATAGACCACCTCAACGGCGTGCTCTTTATCGACAAGGCCAGCGAGATCTGGCCCGTGGAAGAGGGGGAAGAGGAAACAGCAGAGCTGGAATACACGGCGGGAGAGATCAGCGGGCTATTGGAATAGGAGCACGCGGCGAGGGCGAACGGACGAGAAACTCACCGACCTCCAACCCCAAAGAAAAGCATCAGAAGGACACGATACCACGGCAGGACGACGACTGGCTGGCTGATGCTGTCAACGTCCAGACTGTTGCTCGCCGTCAGCGTGACGGTGAACGTGCCCGGCGCCGTGTAGGTGTAGACGGGGCTCTCTTCCACCGAGACCCCCACCCCGTCCCCAAAGTCCCACTCGTAATCCATTGGCCTGGTGCCGATGGTCAGGTTCTCAAACCGCACCGGCCGCCCCAGATAGACGGGGCTGTTGGTGGTGAACCCGGCCGCCGGCGCCTGGGGTATCGCACAGGACAGCCCACCGGCGGAGAGAACGATGTCATCGACGTGCCAACCATCCCTGGTGCCGTAACCATCCGTATGCAGGCGGAAGCGGATGCGCCCGTCGGACTGACCGTCCAACTCGGGCAAGGATAGCACTTGGTGCGTCCAGGTGGTGTGACCCTCACCGCTGTAGGAAGCGACCCTCGTCCAACTGTTCCCCCCGTCAGCCGACACCTCCACCAAAGCATAATCCCACCCATCCTCGAGGTCATAAATGTGCCAAAAGCTGAGGCTCGCATCCTGATAATCAGCGAGGTCAAGGGGAGGAGAGAGCAAGGCATAATTCCAGTTGTTGCCGTAATTCCCCGCAGGGCTGTCGGCCCAAGAATGAATGGGGCTGTGAGATGATTCCGTGGTGATGGCCCAATTCCCTTCCACGGTCCAGCCCACGTTGCCTGACTCGACATGGTCGGTAAAGACATCGCAGCGCGGGTAGAGATACCAATCTTGGTGCACCACCTGGTGATCACGAACAGAGAGACCGGTGACGCTGGAGATGGCATACCCGGCCGCCACGCTGCTCACGGCATAGGTGCCACTCATCACTGTCATACTGTAGTAACCACTGACGGGGTCCGCAATGGTCCAGAAATCACCCGCCGTAACGGTGGCCCCCAGGGGGGCATACGTGCTCACGTCGCGGACCCGCCCCTCGATGACCGGAGAGACGCCGGGCTCAAGGACATAAAGGAAAATAGCACTGAATGGCCCCCAGTTGCCGTCCGCATCCCGGCCGCGCACAAAAAGGATGTGACGACCGAGCGACAGGCCGGTCGTATCCAGCGTGGCCCCGACCTCCTCGGCGGGTTCGTCGAAAGCACCGTCCATCGCCGTCATCGGGTAGGAGATGGTCGTGGTGGTCGTGACCCAGACCGGCACGTCCACATAGACCTCGGCCGCAGCGATAGCCTGACTGTGCTCGGCTCCCCGGTACCGCGTATCGTCGACCGTCGCCGTCAACCACACCGTGCCGTCCAGCATCACCCCGGCTGGTGAAACGGACAGGTCGACCACGTCAGGCCCGCTGGGGGTCACGTAGGGCGTGCGGGCCACTTTGGCGGCGTAGAGGAATGCGCCCAGGTTCTCCTCCTCGATCTGCTCCAGGTCATCACAGGGCTGGAAAAAGGACTCGCCCAGCTCAAAGGTGTAGGCCGGAATGCCCAGCTCGCCGTAGGCCCAATCGGTGGTGTCGCCGGTGGTGGGGTAGAGCTCGCTCGATCGCTCCGGCCTATACCTGTTGAAATAGGCGAGCTTGCGCCCCAAGGTCTGCATCTGCGAGCCATTGGGAGCCGCACCGCTCGTCCAGCCCCAGGGCCAGAGGACTAGGTTGCCATAAGAGTGAAGCGTGATCAGGAGGCCGGTGGCGTCATCAGGAGCGGGGGTGGTATCGTCAGCGGGCCGCTGGTCGGGGAAAAGACTGCGCACCAGATCATTGAGGGCATAGGTCTCTGGCTCCGACGCCGCCGCAGTCCCTTGATAGGTCTGCCCACAGGGGGACGTCCCCGCCCCACCCCAATGATATGGATTGTTCCGATTCAGGTCCACCCCATAATGATTGCTGCCAAAGGGATCGCAAAGGGTACAACTGCCCAGGCTGTCATTACGGTTCTTGCGCTGGTAGCAGCCCTGCTCCGCCAACTGTCGCCCATCAGGGTTGGCAGTGACCACCACATAAATCTCACGGTAATCCACCAGCCAGGTCGCGTCCGGGTCGACGCCATAGTTGTCCAACAGATAATTGACAAAGTACATTGCCGTCTCCGGCGTGGTCAGCTCGCGGGCGTGGATGTTGGCCATCAGGAAGAAACGGGGCTTGGGGCCGGGAATTCGCTCGTTGGTAATGCGCAATACCAGCAGGTCGTAGCCATCCAGCCCCTGCACCTTGCGCCAGCTATCGCCATAGTCCACCAACTCGGTCAGGGTGGGATGGTCAGCCACGATCTGCGCCTGATCGGCGTATAACTGCTCCACGTCGCGGTAGCAAGGATAACCAGACGGCCCCAGGGCAGAGCGGTTGGTGCGTGCCACGTCCAGCTCCAGCCGGTATCCCTGCGCCTGCAACAGCGCCACATCCCGTCCATCCAGCCCCAGGATAGCGTAACCAGCCCGCTGGTCAAGCTCCCAGATGTCGTAGCGGGCCGCCAGGTCGGCAAGCTGCTCACGCGTGCCATAGGTCACACGGTAAACACCACCAGGCGGAAAGGACTGCGGGGGTGAGGCCCACGGGGGCAGAAGCTCATTATGCGGAGGCGGAGCCTGGGCCAGGACCGCCAGCCCCAGAGTGATCAAAACAAGGCATCCGGCTATCAGGGCATAGATGTAGAGTTTCATGGTGGTTTGGCAGGTGGGCAAACCGGTACGAGTTGGCGAGTTATAGCACAGCCAGGAGAGAAAGTCAAGCAAACGGAGCCTTTGGGCGATGACCGGCTAAAGTGTCCATTCCGGCTGAAGCTTCCATCCCATCAGGAGTCGAGCCTTCGGGCGGTGACCGGCTAAGGCCTCGATTCCATAGATAACACCCCGCTCATCTCACTATATCCGCACTCTGCGCAGCCGCAGGCTGTTGGTCACGACCGTCACGCTGCTGAACGCCATCGCAAAGGCAGCCAGGACCGGGTGGAGCTGACGCAGGGCTTGAGGCATCCACGGAAACGGGTAAAGCACCCCGGCCGCCACCGGGATGAGGATGATGTTGTAGAAAAAGGCCCAGAACAGGTTCTGCTTGATCGTGCGCATCGTAGCCCGGCCGAGAGTCAGTGCCTGGGGGACCGCGCGCAGGTCGCCGCGCATCAGCGTCACGTCGGCGGTCTCCATCGCCACGTCGGTGCCGGTGCCCAGGGCGATACCCACATCCGCCTGGGCCAGAGCAGGGCCGTCTCGGTAAAACGTCGTGAAGGGTGCCAGCTCGGTCACGATGGGATCATCCCAGGTCCCGGCTGCGCCAAGCTCCTCGATCATCTCCTCCGCCACCGCCCGCTGCTCCGGCGAGTGGTAGAAAATAACCGAGCGGTATTGCGTTCCCACGTCCGGCCCCTGCCGGTTCAGCGTAGTGGGTCATGGAGGGCGAAGAAGAACTCTAGGAGGTCGCGAAACGAGATGAGCGTCGGATCGAACGTGATACGGACCACTTCGGCGTGGCCTGTCGTGCCGCTGCAAACCTGTTGGTAGGAGGGGTGCGGTACCGTGCCGCCAGCGTAACCTGATTCGACCCGCGCGACGCCATTCAGAGCAGCAAAGGCGGCCTCCAGACACCAGAAACAGCCGCCGCCAAGGGTGGCTACCTGCATACGATCTACCAGTGCCTGGTTCATAGCTTTTGTGTCGCCTCGAAAACGTCCAATATCTCGCTGATGACCTGCTCCCGTTCAGCGGGGTCATCGCCGCGGATGGCCGTGGTCACGCAGGTGTGAAGGT
>JAOZPF010000184.1 GCA_029932895.1 Anaerolineae bacterium
AGGTAGATGGTGGGGGATGACTCCACCGTGTGGTCAGGTGGCGGCGCGGCCGCCGGAGAGACGGACGAGGGAATGATGCAGGCCAGCAGGCATACCAGAACTGGCAGCGCGATTATGGTCAACACAGTCCCCCTTGTTTTCACTTCCACTGAAGCCTCTACTTTACTCTTTGCCTAGAAATGCGTCCGGGCAGAGCCGGACCACCAATGCGTGGCGGGATGATTACCTTTCACTTCCCCGCCCAGTTTGGAAACGTGAGATAGTTGATCGGTATATAGACCAGCCAGCTCTGCGCTGCGCTCTCGTATGCCCCGATGTCGGGGGAGCTGTCGCGGGGGTGACCGTCGAGGTCGTCGGGCGGCGCGCCGCTGGCGGTGCCGGCGTCGATGGCGGGGCTGCCGGGGAGCAGGTGACCGTCAAAGCTGTCCAGAGAGGGGTCCACCAACCCTGGGCTGATTCCGCAGAGGTCGTGTGCGCCGGGGCAGGGCGGCTCGTCCTTGGTCCCGGTGATGACTGAGTAGTCCACATCAAGGGTGACGCTCTCGGTATAGACCAGGCAGGTCGCCTCGTCGGGCTGGGCAAAGTCGGGCCGGCCCACAAAGATATTATTGCGCATCCAGAGGGACTCGGAGCCGGTGCAAGTGCCCTCGCAGAGCGCCTCCATCAGGCAGTCCCCCTCGCCGGTGATGGTGTTGTTCACCACCTCAGCCCGGTCCCCCGGCTGGAGGCTGACCGCCAGCGCGTTGCCGTAGGCGCGGCAGGGGTCCACGTTGTAGGTGAAGGGCTGCCCCTCGAAATAGCCGCAGTTGCCGACGATGACCGAGTTCTCGATGCGTGCCGCGCCGTTGGTCTTGATCTGGTTGCCGGCGTTGCCCATAGCGACCGTGCGGCGGATGGTGACAGAGCCGTCCAGGCGGTGGTAGAGCAGGTCCAGCCCGTCGGAGGTGTTGTGCAGGAAGGCCGAGTCTTCGATGACCCAGTCGCCGCCGGTCTCACCGGTGCCGACGCCGTCTCCGTAACCGCCGGCGGTCTGTGCCCAGCAGCCGGTCGGTTCGCCGCCGGGGTAGGTCTCGGCGCAGCCGTTCCACTCGACCGTCCAGTGGCGGAAGGTGAGCGTGCCGGAGTTGGAGTCGCTCCCCTCGATGTCACCGTCCCACCCGGCCCAGCCGTTGCCGGCGATGCGGACGTGCTCTACAGTCCAGTCGGTCAGCCGGCCCGCCCATACCCCTGCGTGGGCCAGCCCGTGGATGTTCAGGTCGTGCAGGTAGACGCTGATCGCGTCCGCGGCGTAGAGGCCGATGGGGGCCCAGTCACCGTAGGGGTAGGACTCGCGCTGGCAGGCCAGACCGCCGCTGTGGTCCTCGACGCAGCCCGAGTGGTCGGTGATCTCCAGGCAGCCGACCTCGACGTTGGAGGAAGCGGTGAGGTTGAGGAGCATTGCCGTCCGCTCCGCGCCCCACAGTTCGGGCGGGTCGGCACAGCCCGACTCCCAACCCCAACCGAGGATGCGGGTCGGGTGGGCGGGGTCGGGACCGGAGGGGAGCGGCACCATGTGGCAATCCCAGGGGTAGTCGGCATCGCAGACGGCGGGGTTATCGGCTCCGGGAGCGCCGTACCCCATGCGGTAGCTGCCAGCGCCAATGACGAGAGTGTCGCCACCGGCGATGCGCGGTGCGCCCCCCGGCGGCAGGGCGCGGAAGGGGTGGTCCCAGGCGCAGGGCTGACCGCTGCCGCTGCCAGGGTAGGGCGCGTCCACCAGGCCGGTGCATTGGTCGGGAGAGCCACCGTCGGGCCGAACGTAGTAGGTAGCGGCGGCTGGCCCGGCTACAGCAGGCGCCCCTGGGGTTGCCCCACTAGGGGGTGAGGGTGCCTCCTGCGGCAGCGGGACCAACTCGCAACCGACGAGAAACAGCACCAAGCCAAGCCCCAGACGACGCAATTTCATCACCTATCCCTGAATCTGCATCACTTTTTCCGCTGCATACTCCGCCGCGGTTAACTTATTCTACTCGCATACCGGTCGGCGCGCAAACTTGGGAGCGCTCTATCGCCGCCGCTGTGTCTCACACTCCCCATAGCCCTGCCAGCAAAACGTCGAGCGAGGGCAGAGCCCCGGGCACAAAACCCGGTCCCCCTGCCCTCGCTCATCTGGCGGTCTTCTCAGAGACCGCGCACCACAAGCGGTAGGTAGATCCTATACTGAGCCGCTCCCCCACACCAGAAGCCGCCCAACAGCGTGTAACTGCTGGAGGTCAAGGCAGGGCTGGCGTCCGGCTGGCCCACGGTGCCCTGCAGGGTATAGCTGCTGCTGCCGGACACGCCCCCGCCGCTGTCCACGGTCCACCAACTCGGGACATACCCACCCCGGCAGCGGTCTGCTGAGGCCCGATCTGGCTGCCAGCAGCGGGATCGTCGTACAGGGCAAAGCGGAAATCACAGGCGGAGTTCACCGGGTCCCCGCTCGAGTCCAGCAGACGCCCCTGGTAGGTGATGCCTTCTCCCAGGGGGGCCAGGCTTCCGGCCCGTGCGCTCAGCCCCGTCGCCAGAACCAGCAACAGGGCCAGGGCAATCACAGATGATAGAACTCTCTTGCCGTTCATTCACAGACAAAGAGGCCGTCCACCTCGGTCTGCAAGCCCTCGTCCACGACCCTGCCGATGGCAGCCGTCCCGCCGGGGTAGACGCGACCGGCTGGCTCGTCGATGATCTTGGTCATGATGCCGAGTAACCTGCGCGTGGGCAGGGCGCGGTCTCTATTAATCCGATCTCTTTACCTCCAAGCAGATGGCATCCGGCCGGGGGGGATCACCAGGTGACCGCGACAACCGACAGTGGCCTGGTGCCGTGCCTCCTATTCCGCGAACCAGACGGGATCGATGACCCCCGCTGGATAGATAGCCTCGACGGGAAGCAGATCGACCCCCTCCAGGGCCGTTTGAATGGCCTCCGCGTCGGACGCCTCCCACTCACAGAGAAGGCGGTTGTCCGCCGGGACGATCCATCCTCTCTGCCAGCGGGCATCTCTGGAGAGCCGGGCAGAGATCGTCTTGCCCGCTGCAATCACCTCGTCCTGGGTTGCCACGTCGGGCAGCCTGTGGATCACGATAAACGTTGTCATCCTGTATTCCCTCCTTTGCCTCAGGAGCCGAACGCCGCTCCCCAGTGCAGGCTCATCGCGCTCAAGTAATGCCAGAGGGCCGCCACGTCCGGCGGCACGAGGATGACACGGTCCCCATCCCTCACACTGGTCTCCAGCCCACACCTCTTGCCATTGAGCATCGTCATCGCCACCTCGTCCGGGGGCACGTCCATCGCTTGGACGATCTCTTCCACGGTCTCTTCCCCCTGGAGGTCCAACTCGAATCATCCTGGCAGACCGTCTCGTCTCCCCTGCCCATAGCCCTGCCGATACAGCTTCCCCGAAAACAGCATGCTTACAGACATCTCACTTACTTCTTCCTGTGTACATCCTCAGGACCGTTCCGACAATCACAGGATACCAGGAAAACGGTCCCACTGTCATGAGCCCACAGCTTTATTTAGGGGTAAGCAAAAAGGCCCATCACAGGATGGGCCTGGGGACCTACTGCTCGTGGAGTACTTCCTACGATTGCCTATTCTATCCTCACCAGCCCCTTGCGGATGGCATAGAGCATCGCCTGAGTGCGGTCATAGACGTGGAGTTTGGAAAAGATATTGTTGATGTGGTTCTTGACTGTTTTTTCGCTGATGCAAAGCCTTTGGGCGATCTCCTTGTTCGAGAGACCTTGGGCGACCAGGGTGAGCACTTGTTGCTCGCGGGGGGTGAGGCCGTCGAGGATGAGGGCCTGCTGACCGGGTGGGGCGGCGAACTGGCGCAGTACCTTCTGAGCGAATCTTTTTCATCAGTCAGCGCCCCCATTTTCTGCTGGGGCCTGCGGGGAAATGTTCTCCCGCCAGCTCATTGAAAAGGGAAACTTTCCTCTGCTCTCCACCAATTATCATACGGCACAGCAGTGAGGATGCAAGCAACGTAAAGGGTGGAACTCGCGGGCGCGTCGCACCTCGGGGGGGCAGCGGGGTGGGGGGACGCAGGGGAAAAAGCACAAGCCGCCTGGGCGGGGGGCTAGGGCAATCGCATTTTCTAGCCACCTATCACTTTGAACATTAACAGCATTTGGAGGCCGTCTGCGACTCTGGTATAGTTGTTGGTGACATAACCACAACTAAACGGTTCTCTCGCTAGACAAGCAGTCTTGTGAGCCCTCGATATGCGGAGGGGGACTGGGAAAATCAGGCGTAGGATCGGCGAATACAGGCCTTCTAGAGCCCCGGACTCGGGAGCGGAGTCCGCTGGTTTGGCGAGAGAACCGCTAAATGAGTCTGGGGAAGAGAGCCTGCCGTTGCCTGCCCCTCTGCGGTTGGCGCCGATCCGCTAGGGAAGGGACTCTCAGGGCAGTTAAGTTGCCCGGAGGGCATGCAAGGAGGTTGAACTCGAGAAAGTGTCCATCGTCTATACCCACTGGAAGCACCATCAAATTTACACCACTTGACAAGACGCTAACTACCCCCTACCCCCTTCCTACGACGACACCCCTGCCGGAACCACCTGATACTCGATCCGCTGAGGCAGCCCTACTCGCCGCGACGCATCAAGTATCTCCAGCGAAACCAGGTTCCCTGCTGCGTCATAGTCCAGTATCACCCCCGGCTTGTCCTCATCACTCTCCACCACCGGTGTCTCGGTGAATACGACTGTCAGTGTGTCCGTCTCGCTATCGTAGATCACCTTCATCCCTAGCCCTCCAGTACTTGCTGATCTTGCTGCTCCAATACGCTGTTACCACCTCCGCCGGTTCCCGATCCAAAGACCCGCAGTAGGTACATCCGCAAAGATTCCCCTCTCTTAAACCGCGATTGATAAACCACCCGTCCAGGTCGCACCACCTCTGCTTGCTCTGGCGCAGACAGCACGGCGCCAACCTCGGCCTCCTCGATACCACGCCGCTCCATCTCAAATCGAGCGTGTGCCGTTAAGCGGTAATCTTTGACCGGCGGTATCTTCCCCATACTCTGCTTATATTATACAACAATCCCGCCTCCTCCGCACGCCTCTCACCCCAGACCGTGTTCACCAATTATCATACGGCACAGCAGTGAGGATGCAAGCAATGTAGAGGGTGGAACTCGCGGGCGCATCGCGCCTCGGGGGGGCAGCGGGGTGGGGGGACGCAGGGGAAAAAGCACAAGCCGCCTGGGCGGGGGGCCGAGGCGGCTTGTTGCAGTTGGACGGGGTTTGTTCAGAAGCTGCGCAATGCCAACGGTAGGTAGACGCGGTATTCCACCGCGTTGTTGCACCAAAAGCCGCTGCACAGGGTATGACCGCTGCTGGTCATCCCGCCGGTCAGTGGTTGGCCGACGGTGCCCTGTAGCTTGTGCCCCGCGCTGGCCGACTGCCCGCCTCCCCCTCCGATCACGTGCCAGGAGAGGTCATGGTTGGCCGAGACCTGGGCCAGAGCCGGGATACCTGCCGCCAGCAGCAGGCAGATGGCGAGCGCCAGGATGAATTTGCGTTTCATCGTCCGACCCCCCTACCGTTTGCTAACGGTGTTGTCGCCAAAGTTCGTGATCCACATATTGGCCCCGTCGAAGGCGATGCCTTGGGGTTGGTCACCGACGGGGACGGTCGCCACGAGCGCCAAGTCTACAGCGCGGATGATGCTCACCGTGTCATCGCTCTCGTTCACCACCCACATATTGGCCCCGTCGAAAGCAATGGCAACCGGCTCATCTCCAACGGTGGGCGATGAGAGCGTCCTCACCAGCGCGCCGTCGGCAGCCCGGATCACGCTCACCGTGTCGTCCAGCAGGTTGGCGACCCACATATTGGCTCCGTCGAAGGCAATGCCGTTGGGGAGAGAGCCGACGGTAGGGGTCATCACATGGCTGCCGTCGCTGGCCCGCAACACGCTTACTGTACCATCCCCTTGATTGACTACCCACATGTTCACCCCGTCGAAAGCGATTCCCAGAGGGTTATTCCCAACGGTGGGGGTCATCACATGGCTACCGTCGCTGGCCCGCAGCACGCTTACGGTATCACTATCATAGCAGATAGCCCATATATTCTCGCCGTCAA
>JAOZPF010000185.1 GCA_029932895.1 Anaerolineae bacterium
ATAGGCATCCGGAAAGGCCAGGCAGATGCGAGTGGGGGTGATGGCCCAGTCCTTGCGAATCGTATTGACCTCCCCACCCACGTACCGACCGGGGCGCTGGACGTGGAGAAGGAGGCGGTCGAGTTGCTCTTGTGGGATGACCAAATCGAGACCCTCCCTACCCGGCGATCACCTTGACCAGCACCCGTCGCCGGCGGGGGCCGTCGAACTCGGCCAGATAGACCCCCTGCCACGACCCCAGCACCAACCGGCCCTCGCTGACCAGGATGGTGAGGCTGCTGCCGACCAGGCTGGTCTTGGCGTGGGCGGGGGAGTTCCCCTCGCGGTGGCGAAAGTCGGCGCGCGGCCCCACCAGGTCGTCCAAGACCAGGCCCAGATCGTGACGGACAGCAGGGTCCCAGTTCTCGTTGAGGGTGAGTCCGGCGGTGGTGTGGGGGCAAAAGACAAAGCACACTCCTTCCTGCACGCCGCTGTTGCCGACGGCGGATTGCACGCGGGCGGTGATGTCGTTCAGCGCTTGTCTCGTCTGTGTGTTGATCTCGATCTGTTCCATCTCTTGACTTTCTTCCCCTTGTCTGGAGATAACTGTCTGCTCGTTTCTTTGGCTCCGCTCCCTGGCAAAGCCCGAGAGGTCGCGTCTGGAGTATAACACCCTGTGCGGGGTTTGACAAAAGAGGAGGAGGCTGGTAGAATGATGGCCGCTGCAAGGCCCCATCGTCTAGTGGTCTAGGACGCCGGCCTCTCAAGCCGGAAACAGGGGTTCGACTCCCCTTGGGGCTATAGAAGCGCCTCACCCGTGGTTGGGCGAGGCGTTTGACGTTAAGGGGGGCGGCCGGGACCTCTTCCCGTGCCTGCTCCTTTAGGGGTTTTGCCCTTCAATCATCCGGACGAACGCGCCGTGCCAGGTGTGATACCAGACCTGCCCCGTGGTGCTGTGGACGCTGAGCATCCCCTTGATCTCGCCGCCCTCCAGGGTGTGGATGGTGTAGTAGCCGTAGGAGGGGTCGGCGTGCTCCTCGACGGTGACGCCAGGGCGATATGTGTCCAGCCAGCGCTGGGCGATCTCTAGTGCCTCTGCGGGCGAGACCGCGTTTGTCTCGCTGGTCGTCCAGCCCATCATCCCACCGCGCCCGCGCATCCCGTAGCGCGCGTTCCACATCATATCCGGTCCCACTTCCGGTCTCACAGCGCCGCTCCACTTGTCGATCAGCAGCTCCATCGCCCCGACGGTGGTACCGGTTTCCCTCGCGATGGCGTAAAAGTTGTTCTCAAACTCCATCACCTCTGATACTTCCAGGTTGGCGTAGCCCCACCTGGCGACGTACCCCTCCGCCGCTTCGCGGGCCTCGTCGATCGTCAGGCCGGCGCCGCTCCCGCTTGTCTGCCGCTCTGTCGCGGCGGGGTCGTAGGATGGTGCATCGCACAGCACCTCTCCGTTTCCCGTGCCCATCATTCTCGGCCCCATCCCGTACTCCCACCCCTCGCACTCGCCGCGGGCCATTGTGTACGGTCCCGTGGCCCAGATATTCTGACCCCACAGCGTACATCCGCCGACCAGCCCGACGATCACCAATCCGATGACGGTGACAATCCCCAACCCAATCCCCAACAGCGTTTTCATCCTTTACCTCCAAGGTTATCTCGCGTTTTCTCTCTCTGCAAGGCAGAGTATCACAGGTGGGAGGTGAGGGGGAGCGCCATTTGGCGGGGAGGAATGGGGGAGGAACGGTCCACATTCTCGCTGCGGACGCGGACGATGGGTTTCCTGCCTGGAGGGGTAGGCCGTGTGGTCTTGGTCGTCCTGGGGTTATGAGGGCAGATTGTTGCCTAGAATTTCTGCCAAGATAACTTCCAGCGTGCTTGCCTCTCCCCGCTCGCGGCACCTCGCCACCGTCTGTGGTGGGAGTTCGGTCTCTAATTTGGAGAGGAGGCTACGAGCGCGGTCTTTGAGTTCTTGACCGCTCACTGTCTGGCTAGTTATAAAGGCCACGAGCTCCAGGGCGCGCTCCTCGTGGCCCTCTTCTTGGAAAAGGTTAGCCACCCCAATCAGAATGTCCAGAATCACATAAAATATCCGTATCTCCGCCGCCAGTCTTAGGGCCTGGTCCAAGTATTTTCTTGCTTCCTGATACGACCCCATTTTGCATGCCACGTTGCCCAACTGCTTGAGCTTTTCGACAATCGCGTGGCGGTCTCCCGCTTCGCGGTTCATGTTCAGACTTTCCTGAAGTAGTTCTTTGGCCGAGGCATACTCGCCCAACAGACTAGCGACCTGTCCCAGGTAACTGAGCGCCGCAGATTGCCCGTGTCGGTAATCGATCTCCTGGTAAATTTCCCAGCTCTCCTGATAGAGCCGCTTTGCCTCTCGATAATTTCCCAACTCCTGAGCCGACGCCCCCAGGTTGACGAGTGCCCTGGCTATGCCAAACTGGTCGTCAATCTGCCGGGCGATGGCTAGGCTTTCCTCAAAGAGGAGTTGAGCCTGCTCATAGTTAGCCTCCAGTTCGCAGATGATATTCGCCAGACTGTTGAGGGCTTGCGCTGTGCCAACTTTGTCGTCGATCTGGCGGCAAATTGCCAGGCTTGCCTGAAAGTGTTCTTTGGCCTGCGGATGCTCACCCTGCCAGTATTCGATCCGTCCCAGCAACTCGAGCGCGAGTGCCAGCTCTCGCCGTTGCGTCGGCAAAGTCTGGTATACCTGGATGCTTTTTTGCAGCCGTGTCTTTGCCGCGTCATAGTGAGCGAGCCAGCCATCGAACTCTGCCTGGCGTGTCCAAATCCTCGCCAGGAGCAAACTGTCCTTGGTGCCTGTAGCCTCGACCATCTCTGCGGCCTGCTCGAACACCTGTTTGCCTTCGTGAAACCAATTCCGCGCCCAATAGAAATAGTAGAGACTCTCCAGGCACAGCGCGATTGGTTCGAGCCGTTCGTGCGCCACGGCCCATTGCCAGGCGGCGCGGATGTTCTCTATCGCGGCGCTGATTTCGGACAGGCTTTCTTTTTGCTCTCCTCCCTTGAGGTGATTCTCCCTTTGGTGGAGAAAAGAGGCATAGTACTGGCAATGGCGTTCGTGGGCTGCTTCCCTCTCGTCCGGGTGCGCGGCGAGTTTTTCAGCCGCAAACTGTCGGACAAGCTCGTGGATTTCGTACCGCCCCGATGAGTTTCTTCGCAGCAGCGATTTATTCAGCAACAGAGACAGGGTCCGGGAAGAGGCCGAGGTCGCTTCTTGAGCTGCTTGGGGCTCGAAAGCGCCGCGGAAGACGGACAACTTTCGCAGTATCCGCTGTTCCTCGGTGGAGAGCAGATTCCAGGAGTGCTCGAAAGTTGCCCGCGCGCTGCGATGTCGTTCAGGCACATCCCGCATGGTGGTTGCCAGTGTGTCGAGGTTGCGTTCGATGCCAGCGGCGATCTGCTCGCAAGAGAGGGTGGGCACGGAGGCGGCTGCCAACTCGATCCCCAGCGGCATGCCCTCTACTAGTTGACAGATACGAACTGCCGCCGGCATAGTTGCCTCTGAGAGTGAGAAGCTGGCCTCTACCTGCCGAGCGCGCTCGAGGAAGAGCCGCGCCGCGCTGTACGCTTCGATCTCCTCGACGACCTGCTTTTCTGGAAATGGTAGCCCCCGGACCTGCAAGACCCACTCGGCTTGCAAATTCAGACGTTCCCGTGATGTGACCATCAGCTTTACTTCTGGGGCATGCTTGAGGATGCTCAAGAGCAGCTTGACCCCATCGAGGAGGTGCTCAAAGCTGTCCAGCACCAGGAGCATTTCTTTCTCGCGCAAATAATTCAAGAGCTGCGTTTCTGGCTCCTGCTCGCCAGAGAAGGGGAAACCTAGAGCGTCGGCAATGGTGGGGGCGAGGAGCGCGGCTGAACTCTGGGCGGCCAAAGGGACGAAATAGACCCCATGCAGGAAACTTCCCACCTGTTCTTGGGCCGCTTGCAGGGCCAGGCGGGTTTTCCCGATGCCGCCCAGGCCGGTCAGGGTCAGCAGACGGCAGTCTGGGTTGGCTAGCCGCTCGGCGATCTCGCTCAACTCCTGTTCGCGCCCGATCAGGGAGGTCAGTTGGGGCGGCAAGTTGTGGGGACTGGTACGCCCGGTCGCTCGGATACGCTCGTAGAGAGTCGTCGTCTTGGGGTGAGGCTCGACGTTCAGCTCCCTGGCCAAAATGCGGCGGCAGGTCTCGTACTGTTGCAGAGCCGCGCTACGCTGCCCGCTGCGGGCCAGTAGCTGTATCAACTGCTGGTGGGCTTCCTCTCGCCAGGGCTCCAGCTCTACCTGTCGTCGGGCATAGCGGCGTGCCTGGTCATAGTCCCGGTGTCGCTCGTGGTACTTGGCCAGGTGGTATAGCGCGTCTAGCGCCAGGCGATGGAACCGTTCTCGCAGTAGCAAGGCCCAATCTTCAAAAGGAATACTCTCGTCCACAAAGAACCCTCTCAGGAAACTGCCCCGGTAGAGTTCGACCGCCTGTTCCAACTGTCGGATGCAAGGCTCACAGGTCTCCAGGCGGCGGTGAGGGTGCGCCTCACTGGCCGCGATGTGTTTGCTGAATGCGGTCACATCCAGCCAGTGGTCGCTGGCCGGGTTGAATTGGACCGTCCTGCGTGTGATTTGCAGGAAAGATGGTTCCGCGTCGTCATCGCGGATGGCCTGGCGCAGGTTGGAGAGTGTCTGGCGCAGGTTGTGACGGGCGCTTTGCTCGGGCTGATTGGGCCAGAGGAATCCGGCCAGTGATTCCCGGCTGTGGGGATGGCCGGATTCCACCGCCAGGTAGATTAGCAGTGCCCGCACCTTGTTAGATTCAAACCCGGTGATTGGGTGCCCGTCCAGCGTGACGCGGAGGGGCCCCAGCGAGTGCATGGATAGGCGAGCCATTTTCGTTTGCTCCCACGTTCAGCATAAGGCGAAAGGACGGTGGCTGGGGATCGCGCTTGGGATGGTGGGTATTATACTGATATTGTGCCGATAGGCAATACGGCAGTTTTCGATAGCACCTGACGTTTTCCTGACGTTCTGTTGTTATGATGGGTGCCAGAGGAAACCATTGGAACAGGAACGGGGTGAAGGCTTCAGGTGCGTCTGGTTGGCTTTCTAGCAACGGTGGTTTCTCGTATTCACCTGTGCGTGACGCACAGTCCAATATATTTCCGAGGAGGAACAGGATGAACAGCTTTAGCTTTAGCGAACTGGAAGCCGGCGAGGAGTTGGTGTTTGGGCCGGTCACGTCCACGAAAACGGTCAGTATGAGTGGTAGTGGCGGCGCTCCTGGTCAGGAAGGCAGCCTTTCCCACACCAGCGGGCGGACGGTGGGCGTTACCAACAGGCGGGTCATCATTGAGGACCTCGCATCGCCCGCCAAGACGCAGATCGTCCTCAACGCGGACGTGCGGCGCGTTTTCGTCAAGCGGCGGCAGCAGCAGGGACAGTCGTTCATTGACCTCGTCAGGGTGCAAACTGTGTCCGGTCAAAACCTCAAACTGGATATAAAGAGGCTGCCTGCCCAAGCGGAGGCGATGCTTCAGACTACGTTTCCTCAGGCCGAGATCGTCCAGGGGAAGGGAGGCGCGGGCGGCAAGGTCGTCTTGATCGTGGCGGCGGCGCTCTTTTTCCTGGCGTGTGTGTTGCCCGTCCTGATCCTGTTGCTGCTCAAGCTCTTTGCTCAATGAGCATGAGGAAGCAGCGACCAGGTTATCTTTCCTACTTGCTGCGCGTGTGGCAGACAGGTAGCAAGGGAGACGCAGTCTGGCGGGTTTCCCTCGAGAACCCCTTCACCGGAGAACGGCGGGGTTTCGCCAGCTTGCAGGACATGCTCGCGTTCCTCCGGGTACAGATCGACAACGCGGGCCAAGTCGATCAGGGCGAGCAAGAGGGGCAATTATGAGCTGACGTTCCCCCTATAGCAGGGGATTCGCCTACGAACAGAGAAACGGCGAGTGGTACTGACTTGATTTACACTGGAGTCTGGCGAATTTTCACAAGGTCCATACCTTGGGGTGGGTGACAATAAAAGCACTAGATACGGGGGTTCGTAGTAGCGGCTTTTGCACTTTAACAAATTAATCAGGTAGTAGGCCGACATAGTGCAGCAAGGCGTCC